>CAYXRN010000065.1:0-18306 GCA_964467635.1 uncultured Chitinophagaceae bacterium
TCTATTTCATGATCCTGAAAATCAGACGCGTCCCATTTGTCTGTTACATTCTTCCTTTCTCCCATATTTCCTCTTTGAGACGGAGTGTTTTTCTAATTTTTTCCATAAAAGGTAAAATCTTTCACTGCTCCTTAAAGATGGAGGACGATATTCTCCGGCCGGCCGTTTCTCCGCTGCTCGTTTTTCTCCTGTTTACTGTTCTACTGCTGTGTCCTCCTGATCAATTTTGAATACCACAAAGGCGATAAGGGAAAACTGATTGTAAAATTAGTCCAAACCGGATACAGGCTGCCAGACCCCGGTACAAATGAACTGAATGCCCTTCAAACTAGGCAGGAATAGCCTATATAAACATTAGTCCTAAAAGTTTAAACATCTGTCCTTAGCCAATCATCCGGTCAATGCTACATTTGGAGCAATCTTTTTGTAAAACCCAATGTAACAAAAGAAATAATGTACTACAATTTGAAAGTGACTAGGCAATTTGGAATAGGATTCGTTGCCCTATTGTTTGTTCTCTCTACGACCCCTGTTTACGGACAGCATAAAGAGGAGAATGTTTTGAATTATTCCATGCAAACGAGGTGGTCGGATAAGGCGAGCTCCCAAAATCCCTGGCCTCAATATCCCCGCCCCCAGATGACCCGGGAAAATTGGGTAAACCTGAATGGCAATTGGGAATATGCCATTCTTGATAAAAAAGAAGGGAAGCCCGATGAATATGACGGGGATATCCTCGTGCCCTATCCGGTTGAATCATCATTAAGCGGCGTAAAGCAATTGGTGGGGGCGCAAAAATACCTGTGGTATAAAAGGACGTTCACCACCCCTCAGATGCAACCGGAGGAAAGATTATTGCTGCATTTCGGTGCGGTGGACTGGGAAACCGTCATTTATGTTAATGGCCAGGAAGTCGGTATGCATAAAGGGGGGTACGATCCGTTTACCTTTGATATTACGGAGTACCTCCGGAAAGAGGGAAAACAAGAGATCGTGATCAGGGTGTGGGATCCCACCGATGAAGGGATGCAGGCCAGGGGGAAACAAGTGTCCCGTCCCAAAGGTATTTGGTATTCCCCTGTAACCGGTATATGGCAAACGGTTTGGCTGGAGGCGGTTCCCGCAGATTACATCAAACACATTAAGATAACTCCCAACATAGATCAGCGTATTGCGACAATAAGCATGCAGCTTTCTCCCTTGTCGTTCAGCGGGTCTGTGATGATTACTGCTTCGGCAAATGGCAAAAAGATCAGTGAAGCGGAAATACTTGCAGCAGAAGGAAGCAAACAAGTGCTTGCCCGACTTGATATTCCTGATCCCATGCTTTGGTCGCCAAAAAGGCCGTTTTTATATGATCTGCAAATCACATTGAAAGATCAAGCGGGAAAGGTAGTAGATCAGGTGGGAAGCTATTTTGGCATGCGGAAAATAGCCCTGGGTAAAGGACCTAACGGGTACACCAGGATTATGCTGAACAACAAGCCCGTTTTTCAGTTTGGTTTACTTGACCAGGGCTGGTGGCCTGATGGTTTGTATACCGCTCCTACAGAAGAAGCAATGGTTTATGATATCAAGGTTACCAAGGATATGGGTTTCAATATGTTACGAAAGCATGTAAAGGTAGAACCCGCCCGTTTTTATTACCATTGCGACAAAATGGGAATGCTCGTATGGCAGGACATGCCATCTGGATTTATGACGGCTGAAAGATCCCAACAACATGTGAAGCATGATGCTTTGGTCGATTGGGAACGTCCAAAGGAGTCCGCCGTACAATTCGAGCACGAATTGAAGGCCATGATAGACCATTTATATTCTTTCCCCTCCATCGTAGTCTGGGTTCCCCTAAATGAAGGATGGGGGCAGTATGATACGAAACGGCTTACCAGATGGGTGGAGACCTATGATACCACCCGCTTGGTGGATTCCCCGAGTGGATGGGCGGACCGTAAGGTCGGCGATATAATCGACGTGCACCTGTATCCGGGACCTGGCATGGAACTGCCGGAAGAAGACCGAGCTTCTGTATTAGGAGAGTTTGGCGGCCTGGGCTTGCCGGTAAAGGGCCATTTATGGTGGCAAAAGCGCAACTGGGGCTATCTGACCTACCCGGATAAAGAAACATATATTAATGAATTTAAGAACTTGATCCAAAACCTGAAAGGACTGATAAGCTGGGGGCTTTCTGCGGCAATCTATACCCAGACAACCGATGTTGAAGGAGAGGTCAACGGCTTGATGACTTATGACCGGGAGGTGATCAAGATTAACCCGGAGCTAGTCAAGGAATTGATTGCGCCGCTGTATCAGCCATGGTGGGAGAAATGGATACTGGTTGGCGATTCTGAGCACGACCCGCAAGATTGGCAGGTAGCCTTCGAACAGCCGCAGGACGGTTGGGTAGGCTTAATGTTCGATGATTTCAAATGGGCTACCAGAGCCGCGCCGTTTAGCGCTACAGATAACTTTTTTCTGCCTGCTGAGACTAAATGGACGACAAAAAACCTTTATGCCCGTAAGACCTTCCATCTGAACGGGATACCAGAAAATATATATTTAAAATATTATGCGACCAACACCAATGTAAAGGTCTATCTCAATGGAAAACTGATAAAAACGTTGACAGACAAAGGGGGGAGAAAGAGGCATTATACCCATGTACTTTTTAACGAAGGGCTGAAATATCTCAGACCGGGAAAAAATGTATTGGCGGTGGAAGTCCATTCTGAAGCTCGGAATGGGTCATTTGATATAGGCATGTATGCCACTCGTCCTATTGCCAAAGGGAAAAATCAGCAGCCCGACCAATAAATGATTCAGCAACCGAACCGTATTCTTTAACAACTAAAATCAAAAAAATGGAACCAAAATTTTTACCGGTTATCTCAATACCAGATAAAGGACTGAGGTACGGATTGATTTTCCTGGTATTTGTGATTTGCGGGCTCTTGATTGCCCAGCACTCATATGCCCAATCAACTGTTTCAGGGAAAGTGACTTCCCAGGAAACGGGAGAACCGTTGTCCAGGGTGAATGTAATAGAAAAAGGAACAACCAACGGCACCGTTACAGACACTGACGGTAGTTACACCATAGCTGTGGCTCCTGATGCAGTATTGGTTTTCAGTTATATCGGATTTCTAACCAAAGAGGTTCCCGTTAACGGGCAATCGACATTAGATGTTAGCATGGCGCCTAACATAGCCCAGCTAAATGAAGCTGTGGTGATTGGTTATGGAACCGTTAGAAAGAGTGATTTGACAGGAGCCGTCTCTTCGATTAAAGCAGATGAGCTCAACCAGGGGGCAAATGTCTCTGTAGGCCAGGCTTTAAAGGGCCGTGTAGCCGGGGTGCAGATCAGTCAAAAGAGCAACGAGCCGGGCGGAGGGTTGAGCATCAGCATCCGCGGCGCAGGGTCGATTACGGCGGGCAACGCACCCTTATATGTGATAGACGGGCTTATCGTTAACAATGGTGCCGTAGCAGCTACGGGCGGCGTTGGCTTTACCGCCAATCAAAATCCCAGAAATCCGCTAAATACGCTGAATCCGGCGGATATAAAATCCATCGAGGTTTTGAAAGACGCATCGAGTACGGCTATTTATGGCTCCAGAGGTTCTAACGGGGTTGTAATAATAACCACCAAAGATGGCCGGCCGGGCAAGATGAAGGTGAATTATGATTTCTATTACGGCGAACAAGATCCAGCCCAAACGTTGGATTTATTATCGCCCACGGAATACCAAGAGGTATTGAATGAGATCATTGCTGCAGGTGGAGGAGATCCCGGCCAGAAGGTCGAAGAGATTGCCGGTAATGGCACGAACTGGATGGACTTAGTCCTTCGCACGGCTCCCGTGGAAAACCATAATTTGTCTTTTTCGGGAGGTACAGAGCAATTAAATTACTACAGTTCGCTCAACTACTTCAATCAGAAAGGAATGGTAAAAGGTTCAGGAATGCAGCGTTACAATGTTCGCTTAAACCTCGGATCCAATGTAAAAGAGAAGTACAATTTTGGCGTAAACCTCAATTTCTCTTTTATTGATGATGATTTCGCTTCTACCGGTACAGGCATCAATGAAAACGGGGGCGCCCTTTATGCTGCAATAAACTATGATCCTACGATTCAGCCGTTTAATGAAGATGGAACCTATAAGGTCTCTAAATTTATTACCATTGATAACCCGCTTTCTTTACTTGAGGGGGAAGACGCTAGAGGAAAAACTTTTCGATTTTATGGTAATACGTTCTTTGAATATTATATCGTCCCTTCTTTATCTGCCAAGGTACAGATTGGCGGGGATATTCAAAACGCCAGAAGGGATATTTTTATACAGCCCTATACCTTAGCGGGCGCCGGCACAGGGGGCATCGGTTCGATACAAACCGGGACAAAGAGCTATTATTCAGCGGAAGGAACTTTAAACTATAATAAGACGTTTGGAGATGACAAGTTGACCGCTTTACTGGGTATGACCTACGAATACTTTCAAACCAAGACATTTTCCGGTAATGCCCGTGGATTCGCTTTGCCTGACTTAGGCACCAATGCCATAGGATCCGGCGATCCATTGTTAAACAACCTGGGCAGTGGTTTTGGTCATTCGCGATTTATCTCCTACTTAGGCCGGGTAAACTATTCATTAAACAACAAATATTTGTTTACGGCTTCTATCCGGGCGGACGGTTCTTCCAGGTTCGGTGAAAACAAAAAATTTGGTTATTTCCCATCCGGAGCAATAGCTTGGAAAATGCACCACGAGGACTTCCTGCGGGGTGTAAGCTGGATTGCACAACTGAAACCCCGGGCGAGCATTGGCGTCACCGGTAATGCAAAGATTGGTAATTCGCTCACCTTTCAAACGCTTTCCGTGGGCAAGGACGTCTTGTTCGGCGGAGCCTTTTACAATACGCTTTTCCCTACCCGTATCCCCAATCCTGGTTTGGGATGGGAAAGAGCGGTACAATATGATGTAGGATTGGATTTTGGACTCTTTAATAACAGGCTTAGCGGTACCATGGATTATTTCCATAAAAAGACAACTGATTTGCTGTTGTTTGTGCCGCAGGCGCCGAATACCGGTTTTGGTGGTCAGATACAAAACTTGGGGGGCGTTCTTAACCAAGGCTTTGAACTCGCCTTAAATTTTGATGTGATCAGATCAGGAGATTTTAGTTGGAGTGTGTCGGGTAACCTGGCTACCTTAAAAAACGAAGTGCTGAATATAGGAGACCGTGGAAATATCATTCGTGGAGGGCAGTCCCAAATTCCGAATTTTACCATTGTGACGCCGGGGGAAACCTTGGATTCCTATTATGGCTTTATAGTAGATGGCGTTTGGCAGGAAAAGGACGACTTTAGCGTTACGGAAGCCCACGTAGAACCGGGAGATATTAAATACCGCGATATTAACAAGGACGGCGTCATTAATGCATCGGACCGGGTTGTTTTAGGAGATGCAATCCCGGAGCTTACCTGGGGCTTTTCCTCTTACCTCAGTTATAAAGGTATATCCCTGGACATCTTAATGCAGGGCGTTGAAGGCGTGCAAAAGTTGAACGGAAATCTGGTAAATACATACTATCCCAACAATTTCCGACGCAACAGGATAGCGAAGCCGTTATTAAACAGGTGGACCCCAGAGAACCCGACCAATAAGTATCCTTCCTTTGTGAATCCGACATCACAGGGCGGGTCCAATGCCTTGATCAACAGTTGGACCGTAGAAGATGCCTCTTATCTAAGGATTCAGTCGGTGAGGTTAGCGTATGATTTTTCAGGGGTTGATTTAAAGTTTTTGAACAGGCTCACGGTTTATACAACGGTTCAGAATTTACTGACGGTGACCGATTATAGCGGCGTTGACCCTGCAGCCAATGCAAGCGGAAGCAATACGATTGCATTGGACTTCAATGCTTACCCATTGCCCAGAACTTTTCTTATTGGTGTGAATGTCGAATTTTAAAAAATACTGAAATGAAAAATTTAATTTTAAACCGAATTATAATATTGGCAGTACTTTGCGTCGGTATGTCTTCATGCGAAAGTGCTCTTTTTCTGCCGCCGGAAGATGAGTTTTCCCCTGAAACGTCTTTACAGACAAAAGCCGGAATTGAAGCTGTACTTTTTTCAGCTTATCAATTTGATGCCATAAACCAGGGCGCGCTTAAAAATGAAATCCTGATCAATGAGGTGACTACCGATATTGGATACGTACGAATCGGAGCGGTTGAACGTGAAATGAAACCGTTCATGAACTTTAACTGGGACGCTTCTTCGGGTCTGTTGAAACAGATTTGGGACCCGCGTTATAAAGCCATACGCGATGCCAATACCGTTTTGGAAAACATTGATAATGACAAATTTGACGAGGATTTTAGAAAAACCATTAAGGCAGAAGCGAGGTATTTGCGAGCAGCGCAATATGCGTTTCTGTTTCGGTATTTTGGTGTGGTTCCCTTGCGGACTACAACTAATTTGAGTGAACAGCCCCAGGCGTTGGCGCTTCCTTCTGCGGAGGAGTTTCGCACCTTTGTCGAAACTGAATTAAGGGCGGCCGCTAAAGATTTGTTATCTCCGGCCGAACAAAAGCAGCTGGGCCGGGCAACAAAAGGACATGCTTATGCGGTATTAACCAAGTTTCTGATGAGCACGAAGCAATGGGAAAAGGTCGTTGAAGTCACTCAGCTTTTAATGGACCTGAATTATTACGAATTGTTTCCCAACTACAGGGGCATCTTCTTCGTAAAAAATGAAGGAAATCATGAGGTCATCGTAAGCTATCCGCGTACCAATGAAGGGGGCTTTGCCATGTTATATCAAAACGGCGCATTCCCGCCAGGTTTTGAAAGCACCAAAGAAATTCCTGAATTTAAATGGGTGCCGGCAATGGCCAATTGGGCCACGCAGTTCAGTGTTCGCGACGGGTTTACCGATTCTTTTGATCCAGATGACGACCGGGCAGAGGCCATTATAGAACAATATACCAACCGGCAAGGGAAGGTTGTAGACCTGAGGAAAACGCCAGACAATTCCCGTAGTCTTAAATTTTGGGACAACGACCAGACCGGTAATTTTTGCGGGGCGGATTTTCCATATATAAGATATGCCGACATCTTATTGTGTAGGGCCGAAGCCCTTAATGAAATTAACGGGCCTACACAGGAGGCCGTTGATTTGGTCAATAGGGTACGGACCCGTTCCATTGATGATCCCTATACTTTGGCTGAAGTGGGGAACAAGGCCGATTTCAGAGCGGTTATTTTAAAGGAACGCGGATGGGAGTTTTATTCCGAAGGCAAAAGGAGAGAGGACCTGATTCGTCAGGGAAAATATGTTGAGTATGCCCAGAACAGAGGAGTGAATGCCCAACCCTACCAGGTGTTTTTCCCTTATCCGCAAACTGAAATAGATGCTAATCCGGAACTTGTTCAAAGGGAAGGTTATGAGTAAAAGCCGGGCCGGTATCGGGGAAGGTAAAATCAGTAAATTAAGTTCACATTAAAAATGATCACGCGGTAATGAAAAAAGTTATCCCTTTATGGCTATTCGCTTGTTTTGTAATCTGTGGTTGCGTCTTTTCCCCTGAAAAGGGAGAATCTGTGCAGCAGAAGGACGGGCGGCCCAACATTGTATTGATTATGGCCGATGACCTGGGCTTTTCGGACCTGGGCTGTTACGGCAGTGAGATTAACACGCCGCATCTGGACTCGCTAGCTCGAAATGGTCTTCGGTTTTCCCAATTTTACAACACTTCCCGCTGTTGCCCCACCAGGGCTTCACTGCTCACAGGCTTGTATAACCACCAGGCCGGTATCGGTAATATGACCACCGATCGACATACGCCTGCTTACAGTGGACATATTTTGAAAAGCTCGGTAACGCTTGCCGAGGTGTTGAAGGAAGCAGGATACCATACCGGTATGGTCGGTAAATGGCATGTCTCTAATACCATTGTCCAGGATAATCCAAAAGAGCAGATGGCCTGGCTCAACCATCAGGCTTACCACCCCTTGTTCTCTCCTTTGGAACAATACCCCACTAGCCGGGGATTTGAAAAGTATTATGGGAATATATGGGGCGTGGTGAATTTTTTCGATCCCTTTAGCCTGGTATATGGCACCGAGCCGGTGCGGGAAGTACCTGAAGACTACTACCACACGGATGCCATCAACGACAGTGCTGCTGCCTTTGTCCGGCAATTCAGCAGGGAGGACGACAGGCCGTTTTTCCTGTATGTGGCCCAAACCGCGCCACACTGGCCCTTGCACGCATTGCCCGAAGATATTGAGCAGTATAAAGATACCTATAAAGTAGGATGGGAGGCTATTCGGAAAGCCCGGTATCAAAGCATGATTGAAAAGGGAATTATTGAAAAAGCAAGATACCCCTTGCCACCAAGGTGGAAAAACGAGCTTAATTGGGAGGATAACCCCCATAAAAAATGGGATGCAAGGGCCATGGCGGTACACGCGGCCATGATAGACCGCATGGATCAGGGCATTGGACGGATTATAGACGCGCTAAGGGAAGAAGGAGAGCTAGAAAATACCTTAATTCTTTTCCTTAGCGATAATGGAGCAAGTTCTGAAGATTGTCAACAATTCGGTCCCGGCTTTGATCGGCCCGGAAAGACCCGCGGAGGGAAAAAAATTATCTATCCGGTCGATAAAAAAGTATTACCGGGGCCTGAGACTACTTTTGCCTCCATTGGCAAACAATGGGCCAGTGTAGCGAATACCCCTTTTCGTTATTGGAAAATGGAATCTTGGGAAGGCGGTGTGCATACGCCATTGATTGCCTTTTGGCCCGAAGGTATTACGGCGCCCGAGGGAAGTGTGACCGATCAGATGGGCCATGTCATGGATTTTATGGCTACTTTTGTTGATTTGGCAAACACCGACTATCCTGATGCGTATAATGGCCATGTAATCACCCCGTTGCAGGGGGAAAGCCTGGTTCCGATATTTAAAGGAGAAAAGCGGGAAGGGCATTCGGCCATATTCAACGAACATGCCGGGGGACGTTCCGTCCGCACAGCCGATTGGAAGCTGGTGACTTTAGATGCGAAGAAGCCCTGGGCGTTATTTGACATGAATAAAGACCGTACGGAAACAAATAATGTCGCCGGGAAGCATCCGCAGGTGGTACAAAAACTTGCCGACAGGTGGCGGATATGGGCGAAAAATAACCAGGTGCTACCCAAGCCGTAAGGGAACAGCAACAGAGGACTTATTTTTCATAGCTGAAATTACCGCGCAGTATGAAACAGATGCGCGTATGAAAAGAAGTTTGCAGGCGATGATGTACATTTGTTGAATATCACGGCCCTGAAAGGGCTGTATTTAACCTGGAGAGGAAAATGGATATCCGCTCAAATGTCTATCGCATAATGGGGCCCATGTGATAGGTAGAGGGCAATGTAAAAGGGAAAAGGGGAGGAAGCATGAAAGCCTTGATCTGTACAATTTTTTTAGCCATACTCTGGCCGGTCTGCGCTCTGGCAACAACCATAGAGGAGTTCCGGTTTTATAAGATAACGACTAACGAAGGACTTTCGCACAGCACGGTGTATGCCATCGTACAGGACCACAAAGGGTTTATGTGGTTCGGTACCCGGGCAGGATTGAATCGTTTCGACGGCGAGCAGGTGATTACCTTCTATGCCGACCCCCATAATACCCCGGGTCTGTGTTCCAATACCATTACCGCCTTAGCGGTAGGCCCCTCCGGCCTACTTTATGTCGGTACTTCTCAGGGATTAAGCGTATATGATCAGGAACACGAAGTGTTTCATCGCCTGTCCTTTCATAAGCAGAGCCTGGGATATATTAATAAAATATTTGTAAGTGAAGACAGTTCTATTTTTATAGGTTCAGCTAATGGTCTTTACATTAAAAGAGAAGACCAGGTTAAACTGGAAAAGATTGTTGATGGAGTCAATATATTTGATATTATCGAATTTAAAAAAGACGTGTTTTGGGTTTCGACGCCGGAAAAGATATTGATGATCAACAGTTTCGGTGAAATTATCAAACAATATACCACCATTTCCAGCCCGTTGGCCGACAGTGTCAGACTGCGCCAGAATATTTCCTGTTTCTATAAAGACAGCGACGGTCAGGTATGGCTGGGGACAAAACAAAACGGGCTCTTTAAATACAATGATTCAAAGGATTGGTTTGAACCCGTATTCAACAGCCATGGCTACAATGCGCTTGAAGTAAATATCATCCGCTCTATATCCGAGGACCTGCAACATAACCTCTGGATAGGAACGGAGTCCGGACTGTTTATCTATGATATTGAGGCCAATAAAGTGAAATGGTATGGCCAGTCCTATGATAAATCCGCTACTAAACTCAATGACGAAGCGATCTATTCGATATACAGGAGTAAAGAAGGGATTATGTGGCTGGGTACTTATTTCGGGGGCGTAAATATGGCAAGGCCTGAAGAAAAAGGCTTTCATACCCTTGTAGCCGATGGCGGAAAGCAATACTTAAGCGGCAAAGCCATCAGCCAGATCATGGAAGACAGAAAGGGCAGAATCTGGATTGCAACAGAAGACGGGGGAGTGAACATATGGAATAGGGCCGAAGATACGATGCGGTACCTTCGTAACATACCTGGGGAAAACAGCCTTAGTGTCAACAATGTTCATGCCCTTTATCAGGATGAAGACGGTATGGTATGGATAGGTACTTTTTTAGGAGGGCTTAATAAGTATAATCCGGTTACCGGGAAGGTAACCGTTTTTGAAAACAGGTGGAAAAACAGTTCATTTCAAAGCAGCATGGTCTATGCCATTCACCAGGACATCAATGATACTTTATGGATAGGCACCCAGGGCGGCCTGAACATCTTCGACAAGAAGGAAAAAGTTTATAAACCCTTTAGGCCTGATATCTTTAAAGGTAAATTCATTTATGATATCTATGAAGAGCAGTCCGGACAACTCTGGTTCTGCGTCATGAATGCCGATAGTATTTACCGTTATGACCCCCGTAACGGGAAGTTAGAACGCTATCGATATGATTATTCACGAAATGCCGTAACCAAACATGGTGTAATTTCGGCTTTAGAAGATTCAAAAGGGAATATGTGGTTCGGAACGGTAGGGCAGGGCCTGCTGTTATTCGATAGCATGACCCATAGCTTTCAATCCTTCACAGTGGCGGATGGTTTGCCCAATAATTACGTATACGGCATTTTAGAGGATAGCGAACACAACCTTTGGCTAAGTACCAATAAAGGGCTTTCCCGCTTTGATGTGGGAAAAGAAGAATTTAAGAATTTTGATATTTCTCATGGGCTGCCTAACAACCAGTTTAATTTCCGGTCAGCCTTTGAAAGTGACGACGGCTGGATGTTTTTCGGTACGATTAACGGACTTTGCTATTTTCATCCCGATAGCCTCAGCTTTAACAATATGCCCCCCCAAGTTTATTTTTCCGGTCTAAAGCTTTTCAACAGCAGTGTACCTATAGGCGATCAATCCATTCTTTCCAAAAGCATCAATGCCACTAAATCTATCACCCTAGAATACGCGGATAACGTCATTACTATAGATTATGCGGCCATTAATTATTTTTCTTTGGGGAATAACCAATTTGCCTATTATATGGAGGGGTTCGAGCCTGACTGGAATTATGTAGGCGACAAGAAAAGCGCTACCTATACGAATCTTTCTCCGGGAGATTATGTATTCAAAGTGAAAGCAGCCAACAACAATGGCTTATGGTCCGAAGCACCAAGAACGTTGAAGATCCATGTGCTGCCTCCTTTTTGGATGACGCCCTGGGCGATCGTGTTGTACGTCGCTGTTTTAACCGGATTGATCCTGCTTTACCGGGCCTTTTTAAATTACAGAAACAAAGAAAAAATGGCCATCCGGATTGAAAGGTTAGAACGGGAAAAGGCCTTGGAACTCAACAAACATAAAATAAATTTTTTCACTTACATATCTCATGAGTTTAAGACGCCGCTCACCCTGATAATAGCCTCTATTGACAAGTTCCTGCAGGGAGAACCAACCAGTATACAGCATATGGCCGGTTACCGCTCTATAAAAAGAAATGCCAAAAGGCTGCACTTCCTTATTGATCAGCTAATGGAATTCAGGCGAGTGGAGACCAACCATGCTAAGGTTAATTTTGATAAAGGCGATGTTATCCTGTTTATGAAGGACACGTTTTATGCCTTTGCCCCGCTTTTTAATCGGAAAAATATTGAATTCCATTTTTCCGCTGAGCCGGAAAAACAAATAGCCTATTTCGATAGCGACAAATTGGAGAAAATTGTCACCAATTTAATTTCTAATGCGGCGAAATACACTCCGGCGGAGGGGCTGGTTGAAATGAAAGTAAATATTATATCAGCAGAGCATGGAGATACGCTGAATGTAGTGATAAGTGATACCGGGCTTGGTATAAACGAAGACGAGGTGGGAAGGGTTTTTACTGATTTTTATCAGACCGAACAGGGGAGGATAACCTCAAACGGCACAGGAATAGGCATGGCGATGGTGAAAAGCCTGGTTACTTTTCTGAAAGGGGATATTCATATTGAAAGCGATCATTACAATGGCACCAAAGTGACTGTGGGAGTGCCGCTACCTATAGAGCCCAAGGGCCAGGCCGTAAGGTTCATTCAGGGTAATAAGACATTAGACATAGGACATGAACTTTACGATGAGGAGGGGGAGCTTTCCGAAGCTCATCGTGGAACAACGCGGTTGCGGCCCGCAAAGTATAAATTGCTGATCGTGGAGGACAATAGGGAGATTGTTAGTTTCTTAGCCCGGCATTTTAGTACAAACTATTCCATAGCCCGTGCTTTTAACGGCAGGGAAGCTTTGGCGAAAGTTGAAAAGGCGGTGCCTGATATCATCATAAGTGATGTAATGATGCCGAAAATGGATGGGATCGAATTTTGCCGGCAGATAAAAGGAAACGTCAATACCAGTCATATCCCGCTGGTGCTTTTGACGGCGAAAGCCACCCTGGAAAATAGACTGAGAGGATTGGATGAAGGAGCCGACGCCTATATTTCCAAACCCTTTAATCTGCAGGAACTTGAGCTGACTATTAAAAACCTGCTGGAATCAAGAAATCGGCTTAAAAGTCATTTCTTAAAATATGGCAATCTTAACAACACGGAGATTCCCATCAACAACAGAGACCAGGACTTTCTGATCAAGCTCACCAATATCGTGGAGGACCACCTGGATGATTCGGATTTTAATATTACAGCCTTTACAAAAGCCGCGGGAGTGAGCCGTACCTTGCTGCATATTAAATTGAAAAAACTCGCTAACCTTAGCGCATCTGAATTTATAAAGACAATACGGCTGCAACATGCGGAGGAACTGTTGAAGAATGCTGATTTTACGGTTTCCGAAATCGCCTATAAGGTCGGCTATTCAGATCCCAGTTACTTTAGCAGAACCTTTAAGGAAAAATACAAAGTCAACCCGACGGAGTTCAGAAGCCAGTTCGCGACAAAAGTGGATTGAGCATTCCGATGGATTTAATAATGGCCTAAATAGGGATCGACCTTCTGTTTTCACGATTAATTAAACAATGGTGAATGCATTTTGAACATTTCTGCAGGCCCCGGCCTTCCCGCCCGGCTATATTTGCTTATTGAATTGAAGTCAATAATCAACCGATCTGTCGACGTTATGAAAAAAATTAAATTATTTCCCTTCAGCTGGAATCCCGGGTTGCTGCTCCTGCCGGTAGTGCTCTTGTTGTTAATCAACGGTTGCGATAAAACGGATCATATAGAAAGGCCGGGGAATGAAACGGAAGAAGAACCTGAAGAAAAAGATACCAGCGATACGGCTATTTGGCTGGTAAAGGACAGTACACAAAATTTGGGGGTAAACTTTAACGGGCAATTTGACTTTATAGATTATGCCAATCTCAGCGAAACCAATACCGAATGGGTACGCGGATTTATAGATTTCTTTCAATTTTATAACAACCAGGAGCGATTACAAACGGATGTTCGGCTACAAAAGTATCTAACGCTAAAGGACAATGGCTATCAGACCATTTTGAATATTAAGTGGGATTTCAAAAATAACAATTTGAGCCTGCCTTCCCCCGATACGCCGGAGATACTCGGGTATTTTAGATTCTTAAGAAAGATTTTAGACCAAGTGTGGGATGAAACGGATCTTTTGGTCGTGGGCAATGAGCCCTTCATAGAAACGCCGGTTGATGAGAGAGATGAGAGGTTGGTCCTTTTTTATGAGCAAGTAGCAAAAGTGGTTCATCAATACGGGGAAAACCATGATAAGAACCTGCCTATATTTCTGGGTGCCATCAATAACCTACATGTAAAGACATTGCGGACGGATGCCGCTATTAAGTTATTAAAACTGGTTAAAGAAACGTCATGGATAGCCGGTATAGACCTGCACATTCACCACGGAGCCATTGAGCAAATCACAGAGAACCTGGATTATGTTAGTCGGAGAATACGTAACGACCAAAAGATACTGGTTTCGGAATTTTCCCTGATGCGTCATTTCAAATCTAAATTAACAGAAAAAATACCACTTTCTTTTGCCCAAAAATATGGCAGAGATGTAGACGAAAAGAATTTTCAATTCATTGATTATGCCCTAAAGAATCCGGTTTCGCGAACCCAGTGGGTGGATTTTCTCAGTAGCAGCTACTGGTTTGAGAATCGCAAACACTACTTGGCCAACGCCTACGACAGGTTAAGCAATTACCCGCAGTTTTACGTGGCCACTTATGCTTTTCGCCAAAGCTTTCCTTATAATCAGGATTTTACCGCCCAGACCTTACCCTTTGTTCTGAATGGATTGTACGCCAACCGTACGGTAGAATTAAACCCCAGTGACGGGCGAATCCAATTTAACTATGCGTTTATACAAGACTTTAGAAAAATTCAAAACCAATGACGACTTTTAATACGATGTACAGGGTAAAGTTTCTTGCGATATGTTGTGTGCTTTGTGGCCTCTTCAAAGCAAGAGGACAGGAGGCTCAGATTGTCGTTTCCGGCAACAAGGTTTCCTCCTGGAAAATTAATCAAAATATTTTTGGAAAGTTTTTTGAGCCTAATGGCAGGGATGCTTATCCCGGTATGGTTTCACAACACCTGGCCAACGGTTCTTTTGAACAATGGAATGAAATAAACAACAAACACTTCAGGACAGAAATCATTTTCCCTGAGGTAGAAAAATCAGCTACGGTAGCTTATCCCTGGGAAGAAAAGCATGAGGGAAAAGCCTGGTTTGAAATGGTGGAAACTGGCGTACACGGGCGCTATTTTCAGAAAATAATTAACCAATCGCAAGGGGCTAGGGTCAGGTTATACCAAACCACAGCACTTCCAGATGAACGCTGTGAAAATTATATCGTCAGGTTTTTGGCCCGGGCTGACTCTGCCGGTACGGTTCTGAAAGTATCGCTTGCGGACAGCAACCTGATAGACCTCAGTGTCAGTGAATTAACATTAAAGCCTGGATGGCACGCCTATGAGACCCTGATAAAACTACAAAAGCCCGTTGAAGAACGGTATCAAAATAGTCCGTTCGGAATATACAACCTGGTTTTTTCTACTATGGAAAGGGCAATCCTATCCCTGGATCATGTGCGGCTTTCTGCTGCGGATGCCGTAAACGGGATGTATAATCCTACGACGTTGCGGTATCTGGACACCTTTAATGTACCGTCGTTGCGGTGGCCGGGAGGCAACTACGCCAGCATGTACAACTGGCGGCATGGCATTGGTCCGATCGATCAACGGCCGGTAGATAATAATAATGAGTGGGGCGGCCTGGAGCCCAACTATTTCGGAACTAATGAATACCTGGCATTTTGTAAAATAGCCGGTATGGAACCCTATATCAACGTCCCCTTTAATCTTGATATTGCTTCCCCCGAAGCAGTGGCGAATTGGGTGGAATATGTGAATGGCGATACCACTACCGCTATGGGCAAACTTAGGAAAAAGCATGGTTATCCGGAACCCTGGAACGTCACCTACTGGCAGGTGGGCAACGAACACTATGGTATTTATCAATCAGGTTATATTTTTCCAAAAGCCTATGCAGAAAACATCGTTCGGTATGTTAAAGCGATGAAGGCAGTTGACTCTTCAATAAAAGTTATTGCGGCCGGCGCCGATCCCGGATATGCTGATGTAGAAGGGGCGCGATTCAATCGCATCCTTTTGAAGGAGGCGGGCGACTATATTGACGGGATAGATATCCACAGGTATGTAAACACCAGAACGATAGATAAACGGAAGCTCGACGCGATGTCCCCGGAATTTAAAGCCCATTTATTTATCACTTTCCCTGCTCAATATGAAAAATTAATTGATAACCTAACCACAGCAGCTAAACGTCTCGGAAATGGGGACATACATATTACAGTCGGAGAATGGAACTTGTCCCGTATCAGGATCCCCGGATATGGCGATATAAAATACGAAACGATGCCGCACGCCGCTTTTATGGCGGGGATGTACAATGTTTTTATGAGAGAAAGCCAATACGTAAAGGCTGCGTATCAGCGCGACAATACCTTATATTTCAGGCCATACCCTGTCGATTTCAGGCCGCCTAATCCGGGAGCTTATGTTCTTCAGATGTATGCGGAGCCTTTTTCAAAGGGAGCGGACTTTCACCTGGTAGCCACAAAGGTAAACGCTCCCGGTTTTTCATTTCCTAAATACGGTGAACGGTTTATTGCAATGGATGACGTCCCCTTTATCGATGCGGCCAGTATCGTCAATGACAGCCGCGATAAAATGTTTGTTTTCATTACCAACAGAAATATAGAAAAAACATATCCCGTGGAAATAGTCTTTAAATCCGTAGCAACGGCAGGTAAAGTCTCAGCGATGGAAATCTACTCAAAAAACGTTTTTGCAGAACAGAACGCATGGGATGAAAAGGTTTTTGAAAAGACGGAAGTGCAATACAGGTTGAAAGACAACAAGCTCACCATAGCAGTTAAACCAGCCTCAGTCATCAGGCTGGAATTAAAATTGAAAAATTAATTCATGAAAGAAGGCTGGCTGATTACCCGGCGGCTGACTAAAAGTGCTAAAGCGAGGTTAATAATCCGATTAGGACAAGTTAAAAAGAGCTTTTAACGGCCTTAAATTTGCCTGTGTGCCCGGAGCTATTGCATTTTAACACTAGCGTTGTCGCACAGCATAAGCTGTTGTAACTTCTTTTGGTATCGAGTTATGCAGGATTAGTGAAATGATTTGATGGGCTAACTTAACGCAAACCCGCGGGGGCTTAACGCCAATCGCCTTGTTGATGCATCTTGTTTTTATTCCGGGAAAGTGCTTTTGTGGTTTGGTACAATTATTGTTTGTACGAGTCGTTTGTTGATATATTAAAATACTTGATTATGAAAATGACTAAATGGTTGATGGGCGGTTTGACCGTAATGGCGGCCGTGTTTTTTTTAACTTCCTGTAGCGATGATGGAGATAACGCGCAGCCTTCTTCGTCCAGATTGGAGGTTTACCTGACCGATGCGCCGAGTACTTACAAAGAAGTATGGATTGATATCCAAGCGGTAAAGGTGAAGGCCGAGGCTGTAGATTCTGCGGGAGAAGATGGATGGACGGAAGTACCTATGATGCATCCCGGATTGTATAATTTGCTGGAGCTCAGAAATGGGAAGGATACCGTTTTAGGTGCCGTTGACTTGCCCGCTGGAAAGGTTTCCCAAATCAGGCTGGTATTAGGAGAAGACAACTCCGTGGTACTTGAAGACGGTACCGAAGTGCCGTTAAAAACTCCTTCGGCGCAGCAATCGGGCCTGAAGCTAAATATTCATGCGGAACTTGAGGCCGGTATACCTTACCAACTGGTATTGGATTTTGACGCGGCCAAATCGATTGTTAAAGCCGGCAACAGCGGAAACTATATTTTAAAACCGGTCATTCGTACCTTCGCTAAAGCAACTGGCGGCGCTATTGAAGGAGTGGTAAAACCTTCCGAAGCGGGAGTCTGGGTATACGCCGTACAAGATGACGACACCATTAGCGCGCTACCGGATGCCGATGGCGATTATAAGCTCTGGGGACTGCCCACGGGCGCTTATAAGCTGATCTTCAGCCCTGATTCTACTGCTGGTTATGTGGCCGACACCCTTACAAATATTGAGGTGCAGGTAGGAGAGGTAACCAAAGTAGATCCTGTAACCCTGGAAACGAAACAGTAAATAAAGGTTTCCAGTAACCAAATATTTGATTTAACAGGCGCATGGGTATTTCATACCGGTGCGTCT
>CAYXRN010000066.1:0-18225 GCA_964467635.1 uncultured Chitinophagaceae bacterium
CACCGTCTCGCCGTTATTAAGGGATTGCGGGGGCCAGAAGCCATGGGCGGTTTCCCCCGGCTGACCTATCTGCCATACGACAGCAATAGGCGTCATCTCCAAATCGTGTGTCCGAAAGGGGACTTCGTTACTTGATACGTTGGAAGAGCGCGAATAGCGAAAGTTTTTTACCTTCGCTCCAACAATGAAAGTGATCAGTCTCATATTGGGCATCTATTTTTTGTCGCTGGCATGCCTGCCTTGCAGTGATGCCAGAGATGCGCATTCGGTCCGCGATTATAAAACGATCAATATCGTCATGGCCGTAGACCAGCATCACTCCCATCCAAAAGATGCCTGTACGCCGCTTTGTTCCTGCTCCTGCTGTCAAATAGCGACCACCTCGCCTGTCGGAGTATTTCAAATCGCGGCCCTCCCTAAAACAGCTGCTGATCTTAGTACTTCTTACTCTTTTCATATCAAGGAAGTCATGCTTACTTTTTGGCACCCGCCCAAAATACAAGGTTGATTTTGCACGGCGTGGTTTTGATGGCGCATGGATTCTTGCGGACATACGGCGTTGCAGTATGTGCTGTTCGTGTCGCTTCATCAGCCCGCTTCTTATAAATTTTTGTTAAATCAATCATCAACATTTCATGTCTTTTAGTTAAGGTGATTTCCGCTTCACGGGAGCACGATGTCCTTTCAGACGTCATTGTTTGAGGTTGTGCTATCGCTCACGCTTCCCCTTTACAAAGCAGCGCTGCTGGACGGCATGGAACCAACAGTACAGATTTTATGATCAATAAAATCATTGCATTTTCTATAAAGAATAAATTTATTATCGGCCTGTTTACGCTTGCACTTGTTGGCATGGGCATATATTCCATGACCAAGGTGCCAATGGGGGCAGTGCCGGATATTACCAACAATCAGGTACAGGTGATTACCACTTCGCCTAACCTGGGGACCTCAGATATCGAGCAATTTGTCACCTATCCCGTTGAACTGGCGATGGCAAACTTACCAGGCGTTATTGAGATCCGCTCTATTTCACGCTTTGGTTTATCAGTAGTAACGATTGTATTTGAAGAGGATATGGGTACCTATTTGCCGAGGCAGTTGGTAAGCGAAAAACTCGGTGAGGTACGAGAAAACATTCCACAGAAATTTGGCAGTCCTTCCATGGGGCCTATTTCTACCGGATTAGGAGAGGTATACCAGTATTTCCTCACCGTTGAACCGCAGTATGACAGCGTGTATAACGACCGGAAGCTAAGGACCATTCAGGACTGGATCGTCAAGCGCCAGATGGCAATGCTACCCGGCGTAGTTGAAGTCAACAGTTTTGGCGGACATATCAAACAATATGAGGTAGCGCTGGATCCCAACAGGCTCAAGAGCATGGGGCTCACGATTAAAGAAGTATACGATGCTATCGAAAAGAACAACGGAAATACCGGCGGTGCGTATATTGAGAAAGATCATCAGGCCAATTTTATCCGGGGAGAAGGGCTGGCGGAATCATTAGCGGACTTGAGTAACATCGTGGTTAAAACCATTGATGGTATTCCCATCCTGGTAGAGGACGTGGCTGAAGTGCAGTTCGGCAGTGCCGTTCGTTACGGGGCTTTTACCAAAGATGGAGAAGGGGAAGCTGTGGGCGGTATTGTAATGATGTTAAAGGGAGCGCATCCCAATGAAGTCATTCAAAGCATAAAGGAGCGCATGGTACAAATTGAAAAATCACTGCCTCCCGGGGTGCATATCGAACCCTTCCTGGACCGGTCAGATCTGATCGGACGTACGACAAGTACCATCAGCAAAAACCTCATTGAAGGGGCGCTGATCGTTATTTTTGTATTAGTCCTGTTATTAGGGAACTTCCGAGGCGGGCTTATCGTGGCTTCGGTTATCCCGCTTTCCCTGCTGTTTGCCTTTATCATGATGCACCTTTTCAATGTGTCGGCCAATCTGATGAGCCTGGGCGCCATTGATTTTGGTATTCTGGTAGATGGCGCGGTGATCATTGTAGAGGGCGTGGTGCATCTTATGGATAAACACATTATGCGGCATCCGGGCAGCCGACTGCCGTCTGGAAAAATGGATGAGATCACCTATACCTCCGGAAGTAAAATGATGAATTCCGCTTTCTTCGGTCAGCTCATTATCCTTATTGTCTTTTTCCCCATCTTGTCGCTAACAGGTATAGAAGGGAAAATGTTCCGGCCGATGGCATTGACCTTCAGCTTCGCGGTATTGGGCGCCATGATTT
Source organism: uncultured Chitinophagaceae bacterium (assembly GCA_964467635.1). Classification (GTDB taxonomy): domain Bacteria; phylum Bacteroidota; class Bacteroidia; order Chitinophagales; family Chitinophagaceae; genus FW021-bin31. The sequence goes on from CAYXRN010000066.1 coordinate 2,255, forward strand.
TATGTTTGACTTACATTCCCATGGTTACGGCGCTGTTTTTAGGCCATAAAACCAGCGGTAAAAAGAACTTTTTTGAAAAACTGAGTCGGAAGATCATGACCGGAATAGCCGGGGCGTATGATCCGCTCATACGCCGGGCCTTAAAACACTGGAAATGGGTGTTAACGTTTGCCGTTGTTTTTCTGTTGGTGGCGGGATTTACTTTCACCCGCATGGGCGCTGTTTTTATTCCGAACCTGGACGAAGGAGATATTGCTATGCAAGCCCTTTTGAAACCCGGCAGTGCCCTGAGTGAAACCGTGGCGGCCAGCAATAAGATCGAAAAAATATTGCTGGAAAAGTTTCCGGAAATTAACCATGTCGTAGCCCGTATAGGGGTTTCTGAGATTCCTACCGATCCGATGCCTATGGACGTTGCGGATATGTTTATCCTCTTAAAGCCTGAGAGTCAGTGGACTTCTGCTTCGAGTAAAGAAGCATTAATAGCAAAGATCAAAAAAGCTGTTTCTGTGGTGCCGGGCATTAATTACCAGTTCTCCCAGCCGGTAGAACTGCGCTTTAATGAGTTGCTGACAGGGGTAAGGGAAGATGTTGCCATTAAGATTTATGGCGATGACCTCGATATTTTAGCCCAAAAAGCGAATGAACTGGCGGGCCTTATACAAAATGTGGAAGGAATTGGAGATCTGAAGGTAGAAGCTACCCGGGGGCTGCCTCAGATGACCATCCAATACAATTCAGAAAAACTGGCGCAGTACGGACTGAACATTGAAGATTTGAACACCCTGGTAGAAACAGCATTTGGTGGAAAAGCAGCCGGTCAAATATTTGAAGGAGAAAAAAGGTTTGACATCGTCCTCCGTCTGAAAGAGCAATACCGGCAAAGTATAGCAGATATAAAAAACCTTTATGTGCAGACCCCCACAGGTAATCAGATCCCGTTAAAAGAGGTGGCAAAGATCAGCTATCAGCCGGGGCCGATGCAAATATCCCGTGACGGAACTAAACGGCGGATTTATGTCGGCATCAACATCCGGGGGCGCGATGTAGAAAGCCTGGTCGGTGAAATTCAGCAAAAGCTGGACGCGCAACTGCAATTGCCGCCGGGCTACTATCTCACTTACGGTGGGGAGTTTGAAAACCTGCAACGCGCCAAACAGCGGCTGGGAATCGTCGTGCCCATCGCCTTGGCGCTCATTTTCCTGCTGCTCTATTTTGCCCTGAACTCCTTTAAACAATCTGTCATGATCTATGTAGCCATCCCCCTGGCAGCGATAGGTGGGATTTTTTCTTTGTATTTCCGGGGGATACCCTTCAGTATTTCCGCCGGGGTTGGATTTATCGTATTGTTCGGTGTAGCCGTATTAAACGGCCTGGTATTGATTAACAGTTTAAATGAATTGAAGGCGGCCGGCGTATCCGGCCTGAAGGAGCGGATTTATCAGGGGACAAAACAGCGGCTTCGCCCGATTTTGCTTACCGCTATCGCCGCCATCATGGGCTTTACCCCTATGGCGTTTTCCACTTCAGCGGGGGCAGAGGTGCAACGGCCGTTGGCCACTGTAGTGATCGGAGGATTGATCACAGCAACCCTGCTTACGCTGATTGTTATTCCGGTATTGTATTATTTAATGGAAAGAAAAACCAACAAAGGCGGCGGGACGCTCAAACCTCCTGTAGCTACAGCATTCGTTTGGGTGGCCTTATTGCTCGGAGGACTGACCCTGCTCCCGGTGAAAGGATCGGCACAGTCCTACGCCGATTCCGATACCCTCGTCGTGTCTTCCGTGCAGGAAGCAACAGCTGTTGCTATAGCCAATAATCCTGGCGCACAGGCAGCGGAACTGGGTGTAACACAGCGCCGGCAATTGGAAAAAACAGCGTTTAACCTGCCGAAGACTTCTGTTTATTACGGAAAGGAGGAAACCGGCCATGACGTACCAGGTATTCAGTCCATTGGCTTTAGCCAGCAGTTTGCCTTTCCCACGGTCTATGGGAAAAGATCCAAGTTGTTAAAGGCGCAGACTAACCTGGCAAAAGATGCCCGGGCGATCACGCGGAACCAATTGCTGCGAGACGTCCGTTTGGCTTATTATCATTTGCAGCATGCCTATAAAAGCGCTGCGGTGTATGCGGCACTGGACAGTTTTTACAACCGGTTTTATGCGGCAGCCGAACTCCGGTTTAAAACCGGTGAAACCAATAAGCTGGAAATGATGGCAGCCAAAGGCCAGCAGGCAGAAATCCGCCTGAAAAAGCAGCAGAGCCTGTCGGATGTGCGCATTTTTCTCCAGGAGCTGGAAAGCCTGATGAATGCAGGCAAACCGGTGGTGATTACCCCGGCTAACGAGGCTAAAGCGGAGGTGCAGTTGGCCGTTGCAGACACAAGCAGCCTGCGGTCCACGCCCTTTTTCCAGTATAAGCAACAACAGGTAGCCGTGGCAAAATCCCGGAAGGAATTGGAAGAGGCCGGCCTTCTGCCATCTATTAATGCCGGTTATGCGGTGCAAAGGGTAAATGGAGCGCCGGGCTTTCATTCTTTTCAAGTAGGCATTGGTATTCCATTATGGTTTAGGCCACAGCAGGGACGCATACAGGCGGCACAAACCCAAATCGCCATACAGGAAAGACAGTTAGAACAACAGCAACTGGAGCGGGTATCCCGGTTTAAAAAGCTGACGGAGCGTTATCAGCAGGCAAAAGCCGCGCTGCAATATTACCACACCCAGGGGCTACAAGTCGCCGAAGAAATATTGCGCAGCAATGCCCTGGCCTTCCGGAAGGGGGAGATTGGCTATGTCGAATACATTCAGAATGTAAACGGCGCCATCAGCCTGAAACAGAATTACCTGAAGTCGCTCAATGCATACAATGAGCTCGTTATTGAGATAAAATACCTATTGGGCAAATAGACATTTTAAAGTATAAATTTTTGAAAAGATGAATAAAAAGATAAGCATTATCGTCCTATGGATAGCGGGCATCTTCCTTCTTTCCGCCTGCAATAATCCTAAACCGGCAGATCAGTCTGAGGAACATCATGAGGAACACGAGTCTGCTGGTGATATAGCACAGCTGACGGCGCAACAACAGCAAGCCATTGGTTTAGCCTTAGGTCATATTGAAAATCGACACTTAAATACTTCGGTAAAAGTTACCGGTCGCCTGGAACTCCCGCCGCAATACCATGCGGTGGTAAGTACCTTTATGGGCGGAAATGTCAAGAAGATAAACGTGATTGAAGGGGATTATGTCAAAGAAGGGGAGGTCTTAGCCTGGTTGGAACACCTGGATTATATTGAGCTCCAACAAAATTTTCAGCAACTGGTCAGTTCCCTGGTTTATTTGAAAGAAGAGTTTCAACGAAAAAAGATACTTTATGAAAAGCAGGTCAGTTCGGCTAAATCCTACCAGAATGCTGCAGCCCAGTACCAATCCGCCATGGCCCGATACCGGGGTATGAAACAAAAGCTGCAGTTGCTGGGACTCAGCCCGGACGCTGTTGAAGATGGAAAAATATCGGCTGCTATCGCGGTAAGGTCACCCATCAGCGGTTATGTGAAGGCCATCAACATCAGTACCGGACAATATGCCGCTACACAGGCGGAGCTGTTCGAGATTACGAACAATGAACATGTGCATGCAGATTTTATGGTATATGAAAAAGACGCCCATAAAGTAAAAAAGGGCCAGCGCATTCGCTTTACAGTAGCCAATATGCCGGAACAGGTATTGCAGGCTGAAGTGTTTTCCGTTGGAAAAACGGTTGAAGAAGACCCGCGTGCCGTTCATGTGCATGCCGATATCATTACGCCGGAAGCAGAGTTGATCCCGGGAATGTTTGTCAACGGCCGTTTACAAATAGATAGCATCACCCAGCCCGCTCTGCCTGAGGGGGCTATCGTTCATGAAGGGGAGCACTATTATATTTTTGTTAAACGCCCAGAACAGGCAGACGGGGACGATCCAAAGGCCGATGTGACCACTTTTCAAAAGGTGGAAATAGCTACAGGAGTTTCCGATCAGGGATTTACTGCGATTCGTTTGTTGCAACCCTTGCCCGATAGCGCGCTTGTTGTAATAAAGGGTGCTTATTATCTACTCGCTGAAATGACCAAGGAGCAGAATGAGCATTCGCATTAAGCGGATGGGGCATTCTGTTTAAGACGGAGTGTAAGACCCTCTTATCGTTTTTATGTGGGTGGGATGTAAGCGATTAACGATCTTGCGTAAGTATGTATTGAAGTATGGTTTCTGGTGACGCTTCACCAGTTGAACAAACGAAAAAACCATCTGACCAAAGCAAACGCTGATATCAATAATACTGGCGAAGTGTAGTGTAGTTCACTCATTCGCCTCTCAGCAGCCCGTGTATAACTAAACGCCCGTGAACAAAGCTTCATTGCGCCTTTGGTTATGTACTAGTGTTGGGGCTGATTTCTACACTAGGTCTCTGCCTAGGAGGAGGGGGTACATTTCGGTCAATCGAAGCCGTTTGCCAACCAAGCCGGCTGGGTATTTGGCGATATCGACCGAGCCACTGCAGTATATCAGATTTGCACAGAAGGGTCTGCTAAAGAGCTGAATAGTATTTTGACCTTTCAGTACCATGCTATACCGCCTCCGACAATAACGAAGCCATCAGCAAATAGCAGCATAGTATCAAGCAAAAGGTGCCCGGTCTCTTTAAATCGGAAAGCAAAGCCGAATAATCTTGCCATCCTTTGGTCCAACAGAACGCGTTTTAAAATTCGGTGAGTATGTATTTATGGTTCTGATTTTCAGCAGTGAGCCGACACCTTGAATAACTTCTTTCTTATATTCGCAATATAGTTTCAAGACCAATCAATGACTGCCATAGGAAAAATGCCTGTTCAAAAGTTGCTTCAGCTGGCGCTGTGGTTAAGCGCGATTACCGTGGTATATAACATCATCGAAGGCGTGGTGTCGACCGCCTTCGGAGCTGGGGACGAGACACTGGCGCTGTTCGGGTTTGGTATAGACAGTTTTGTCGAAGTGGTATCCGGCCTTGGGGTAGGGCACATGGTTTGGCGTATGCAAAGGAATGGGACAAACACGAAATTTGAGGTGCAGGCTTTGCGCATAACTGGTATCTCTTTTTATGTGCTCTCCGGCGCACTGGTGTTGGGCGCCATTAACAGCATCTATTATAGGCTGATGCCCGAGAGTACGCTGGCCGGAATTGTTATTGCAGTAATCTCTCTTGCTTCCATGTACTTTTTATTTTTTTACAAAAAGAAAGTGGGGGAGGGCTTGCATTCTCAGCCCATCATTTCTGACGCTAATTGTACGAAGACCTGCTTCTATTTGTCGTTGATATTGTTGGCGTCAAGCCTGTTGTATGCCCTCTTTAAAATTCCTTATGTGGATGCCCTGGGCAGCCTGGGAATAGCATGGTATGCCTTTAAAGAAGGAAAAGAAGCGCTGGAAAAGGCAAAAGGGAAAGCCTGCTCTTGCTGTCACTAAAAATGTAAAATTTTTACAAAATTATGTAACGCGGATCAGTTATACCCACTTAATTTTGCCTTGGTTCCTTTATAATTAAATACCTTTGCCTGAGCGACAGCCTATGACAAAACGAATTCTTATAATGCTTTTTCCCCTGGCAGGTTTCTTTTTGATGCCGGCCTTGTCTGCTGCCTGTAGCATGGAACCCGGCAGCGATGCCAGCTGTTGCCAGATCACGGCTTCTGCGCACACCTCCTCCGCTGTGGCCTCCCATGTCGGGGACCAGCGAGATGAAAAGGCTGCTCACCCCTGCGATAATAGAGGAAGTCATTCTGCCTGTCAATGTTCCACCGTAAATGTTGCTGTTGCGCTGCCTTTAATAGAAATGGAGACCGGTCAATTTTCCGGCCTGCCTGAAAATCTTTCTCTTTATATTGAAAGTGGTATTGCTTCCGGCTTTCACTCCACCTGGCTTCCCCCTAAAATAGGTTGAGTCATTGGCCGTAGGGCCACTGTTGTGCCTTTTTTACAAGAGGTAACGAAGCTTTTTATGTCTTGTTTATAGCATCTTAAGATTGCCTGCTGCCATGACGGTGCAGTGGACGGATTGTAAAGGATCTGTGGGCTGTTTTGCCAGAGAGGGAAGCGGTAGTCTGAAACTTAAAAATATTCACTTATAATGAGAATCCTGTTTGTATTAATCAGTTTATTGAGCCTGAGCTATATAACCTTTGGCCAGTCTCCCATTCATTTTAATCATGGAAATAACAAGTCCTATACCCCTTATCACAGCTTTGCCGCCCCCGTAGCTGAGCCCACTCCTTTGCATGCTCCTGTAAGCGGTACAATCTCCAATCTGGAGAAAAACCTGGCTTCGAAAGCCGTAAATGGGGCCAATTCCGGCATTCATTTTCCCCGGGGAACGGCTGGAGTGAACACCGTTCGCTATGACCTCTATGTTACCGATACCGTGGTTAATTATACCGGTAAAGCACGGCATGCCATTGCAGTAAACGGCAGTCTTCCCGCACCTACGTTGGCTTTTACCATTGGGGATACGGCATTGATTTACGTGCATAACCTGGCCAATAAACCTACTGCGGTGCATTGGCATGGCGTGCAGCTGCCCAACCGTATGGATGGGGTGCCCTACCTTACACAGCAGCCCATTCCTCCACATACCACCTACATTTATAAATTTCCTGTGGTACAATCCGGAACATATTGGTATCACAGCCATTTTTCTCTTCAGGAACAAATAGGCCTCTATGGGGCTCTGATTTTTAACAAGCGTACAGAGCCGGATATTCCGACTATTCCGGTGGTATTAAGCGATTGGAGTGATACCAAGCCCAAAGAAATAGAACGCATGTTGCATACCGGCAATGATTGGTTCGGTATAAAAAAACATTCTATGCAGAGCTATTGGGAGGCGTTGAAGGCCGGTAAGATAGGGGTGAAGTTTGTCAATGAGTGGAAGCGCATGCATGCTATGGACGTCAGTGATGTTTATTACGAACGCTTTTTGCTCAATGGCGATACGGCACAAAGGTTTACGCAGTTCGGCCAAGGCGATAAAGTGCGCCTTCGCGTGGTAAATGGCGCATCTTCTTCCTATTTCTGGCTTACCTATAGCGGGAGTAAGCTAACGGTAGTGGCAAATGATGGCAACGATGTACAACCGGTTGAAGTAGACCGTTTGATCATCGCTCCTTCCGAAACCTATGATGTTATAGTTACCCTTCCGGAGGACATGCAATATGAATTGCTGGCTACCGCGGAAGATCGCAGCGGGGATGCCTCTTTATGGTTGGGCAGCGGGATGAAGATGCCAGCTGAAAAGCTGCCGGAGCTCAAATACTTCGCCGGCATGAAAATGATGAACAAAATGATGAAGATGAACGGAGATATGGAACCAATGGGCATGAAGATGTCGTTGCAAACCATGGATATGAACGAAGTCATGTATCCAGAACTGTCGCAAGGGGAACATCAGGACGCTGCGCATCATCATGAGGCGGCGGTCTCCCAGGCGACATACGTTTGTCCCATGCATGCGGACGTGACTTCCGATAAACCGGGAACCTGCCCGAAATGCGGTATGCGACTGGTGAAAAAAGAAGTTCACGAGGGCAATGAAAAAATCGAAGGAGAGCTGGTAACCCTGAACTATAACATGCTGGCGGCTACTAAGAATACGACTCTTCCCAAGGGCCCCTGGAAAACATTGCGTTTTGAGTTAACCGGAAATATGAACCGCTATGTGTGGTCCTTGAATAACAAAACCGTTTCGGAAAGCGATAAGATATTGATTGAACAGGGAGAGAACCTGCGCATCATTTTGTATAACAATACCATGATGCGGCATCCGATGCATTTGCACGGACACGACTTTCGGTTGCTCAATCAATACGGTACCCATGCACCATTAAAAAACGTGGTAGATATCATGCCCATGGAGACCGATACCCTTGAATTCCATGCGTCGGAAAGCGGGGACTGGTTTTTTCATTGCCATATTCTCTACCATATGATGAGTGGTATGGGGAGGATATTCAGCTATAAAGACAGTCCGGCTAATCCGGAAATTCCGCATCCGGAAATGGATTATAAGATGCTTAAGATGGACGATCGGATGTTTCATCTGAGCTTCCAGAATGACTTTGCCACCAACGGGAATGACGGGCATCTGTTGTACGCGAATACGAGGTGGGCGTTTCAGGCTGAATGGCGGCTCGGCTATAACGCAGAAGACGGGTATGAAGTGGAAACGCATTTTGGCCGCTACTTCGGCAATAAACAATGGATATTCCCTTATGTAGGAATAGACTGGCGTTACCGGGAGCGTCCCCAGCCGGAGAAAAACATCTTTGGGCAATCTGACACCAAAGACGACCGCAAAGTATTGCATGTAGGGGTGGAGTATACTTTGCCCTGGTTGATCGTAGCCGATGCAAGCATAGACCATACCGGCTATTTCCGGCTGCAATTGATGCGGGAGGATATCCCGCTTTCTCCCCGCTTGCGCGGCTCATTTATGGTAAACACGGACCGGGAGTATTCGGTAGGGGGAAGATATATCCTGACGAAATACTTTTCGCTTTCTACCCATTATGACAGCGATATGGGCTGGGGAGCCGGGGTAACGGTAACTTACTGATCGCCGGTACCGGCGTATTATCGCTGTATTTTGTCATAGCAGGATGGCTACGACTTGTTGCTGTCTGGGGCGGGTCTTTACCGACTTACCACATTTTAGTATTTTTATAAAACAAAGCGTAAACTCCATCCGTCGCTTTAGCGTGAATGGGATGTAAGTGACTAACCTTGCGAAAGAATATATTGATGTTTGTCTCTGGTGATGCTTCACCTAATAGCACTCTCCATAACTTCTATTTCAAAATCAGAATTGGATGTGAAGTTTACAAAAGTAGAATGCATATCGTCTTTGAACTACAATTTCAAGCAAGCAGAGGTATGGGATAGAGGCAAACTTGTCGACCTGCCCATCATGCTTCATCCTGGCGATACTAAGCCTGTTTTTTGTAAGCAATTACTGCTATAGTATTGGCTATTAATGCAAAGCAGCAAATAATAAAGAAAGGAAATTGTATCTCTGGCCAGCCGCTGCCTTTCAACAGCACCATGCGGATGACTTTAATGAACCAGCCTACAGGGTTCAGCCAGGTAAGGTATTGTGCCCATAACGGCATGCTGCTAACTGGTGTAAACAGTCCACTTAGCAGCAGGAAAATGACGAAGAAAAACCAGGTAATAAACATGGCCTGTTGCTGCGTTTGCGTACGGGTCGAGATGAACAAACCCAAGCCCAGCATCACCAGCAGGTATACCGCGGCAAATAAAAAAACCAGCCCTACACTGCCTGCAAACACCAGATCAAACAACCACCAGGCAAGTACTAATCCCAGCGCTAATTCGGCCAGGGCAATAATCCAGAAAGGCAACAGTTTCCCAATAATAAAGTGCAGCTTTTTTATGGGGGTTACATTTAATTGTTCCATGGTGCCCATCTCTTTTTCCCGGACAATATTCATCGCTGATAAAAAGGCACCGATCATCGTTACTAATATCACTAAAATACCCGGTACCATAAACTGTTTGTAATCCATGTGAGGATTATACCAAAAGGCGTTAGTTACCTCAATCGTATTGCTTCTTTTACCGGTCGTTTTGTCTATCCATTCCGTTCTTATCTGGTTATTAAAGTCTTGCATAATATTTTGAACATAGCCGGCAGCGATACCGGCTTTCCTGCCGGTGATGGCATTGACCAGAATTTGTAGCTTTTGCCGGTCCTTTCTTACCAAATTACGTTCAAAATGGGCAGGAATGACTAAGACCAGATCTGCTTTATTATTTTCCAGGTCTTTGAGGGCTGCGGCTGTTCGTAAAGGAGAACTGTTCAGCTGGAAATAGGGGGAGGCTGCAATCTTATCTCTGAGTCGGTTTGACCAGGTGGAGTGGTCGTGATCGACAATGTCGATCGCAATGTTTTTTATCTTGTAATTGGCCGCGTAACCCAATAAAACCAGTTGAACGATAGGCAGAAGGATAATGACCGGCAACATCCCTTTGTTTCTGAATATTTGCAGAAACTCCTTTTGCAATATAAAGATTACTGTTCTCATCCTTGTAATCTGACTTTAAATTTTTTTATACTCAATCCTATAAAAGATAAGGTCATGACGATAAGTATCAGGGTTTCTTTCCATACCTGCAACCCTCCTGTTCCTTTCAACATCAGGTCTTTTAATATGAGGATGAACCACTTGGCGGGAATTAAATTGGCCAGCCATTGCAGCGGTAGCGGCATGCTGTCCAAAGGGAAAATGAATCCGGACAACAGTACAGTGGGCATGAGTAGTCCCCCTAAGGAGATCATCATAGCCGTTTGCTGGCTATCGGTTATGGTAGAAATTAATATCCCCAGTGACAAGGCAGTAAGGATAAAAAGCAGGCTTTCGGCCAACAACAACAGGAGGCTGCCCCGTATAGGGACATGAAATAAAAAGTATCCGAAAAACAAGATCAATAAGGCGTTGATAAATGACAACAGGATATAAGGCATGATCTTTCCCACAATGATCAGGGCGGGACGCAGCGGTGAGACGAGCAATACTTCCATCGTCCCCATTTCCTTTTCTTTTGTTATCGTAATAGCTGTCATCATTGCAGAAACAAGCATCAGGATCAATGCCATCAGTCCGGGAACAAAGCCGTAGACACTTTTCATCTCGGGGTTGTATAACATGCGTGTCTCAGGAATGATACTTAAAGGGAGGCTGCCGGACCGGTTTATACCCTTTTGAAACTGCGCTATAATGGCCCGGGCGTAGTGTACCCGGGAAGTCGCCGCATTAGGATCGGAAGCATCTGCCACCAGCCTGAGGGAGGCGTGGGGTAAATGAAAAAGGTGGCTTCCGAAGTTTGGTGGTATGATAACCACCATACGCACTTCTTCCTTAAGGAAGGCCGCATGTATAAAACTTTCTGCTTTCAGGATTTTTACTACTTCGAAATAAGGGGAGGCATCCAGTTTTGCGGTAAGCTGTCGGCTATAAAGGTCATGGGCTTCATCTATAACAGCGATCTTTGAGCTTCCCAGGTCGTTGCGGATGGCATAGCCGAAAAGGATGATCATAATGACCGGCATCCCGAATAAGATAAGCAGCGTCCGCTTATCCCGGAAGATGTGATAGAACTCTTTTCTTATAAAGCTTATGAAAGTCATTGTTTATCTTACTAGTTTTAAGAATACCTCTTTCATAGAGGCCGCATTATGTTTTTCTTTCAAGGCGGAGGGCTTTCCCAGGGCGGCTATCTTTCCCTCTACCATGATGGAAACCCGGTCGCAGTATTCCGCTTCATCCATATAGTGGGTGGTTACAAATACCGTCACTTTATTATAGGCTGCTTCGTAAATCATTTCCCAGAACTGACGCCTCGTGATGGGATCTACACCGCCGGTAGGTTCATCTAAGAATACAATAGCAGGGCGGTGAATGAGGGCTACGGAAAAAGCCAGCTTTTGCTTCCAGCCTAAAGGCAGGCTGCCCACCAATGTACCGGATTCTTCATTTAAGTGCAGGCGGTTCAGTAAAGCTTCCGTTTGTGTTTTTAACTCCTGCTTCTTTAATCCATAAATCCCTCCATAGAAACGGATGTTTTCTTTCACACTCAGGTCTTCATACAAGGAGAACTTCTGACTCATATAACCTATATTTTTTTTAATGGCCTCTGTTTGAGAAAAAACATTAAGTCCGGCTACCGAGGCTTCCCCTGAAGAGGGCGGGAGCAGGCCGCAGAGCATGCGTATAGCCGTCGTTTTCCCCGCACCGTTTGCGCCCAGAAATCCAAAGACCTCTCCTTGTGTAACGGTAAGTGTAATGGCATCCACGGCTGTAAAATTTCCAAATTTTTTAGTCAGCTTGCGGGCTACAATAACCGGTTTTTTATCTTCTCCCATTGTTATTTAATTTTTTTTGCGGCGCATCAGTTCCATAAAGCAATCTTCAACGCCGGCGGATATTTGTTGTATGTTTACCTTTTTATGGCCTTTGTCTTGTAAATAGTTTTTTAGTCGGTCAGGCTCTGACATCGGTGCCCGGAATGTGACATGAACCGTTTCTCCAAAGGGAAAACAGGAGTCCAGGAGAGCAGATTGTTTTAAGTCCTTTAACAAAATATAAGTGTCGGCTGCCTGAACAGCCCAAAGCTGCTTGTCAAAATTTTTCACTATGCCCTCCGGCGTGTTTATTTCCAGCAACTTTCCGGCTTGTATTAACGCTATGCGGTTGCAGAGCGATGCTTCATTCATATAAGGTGTAGAAACTAAAATGGTCATGCCTTGTTGTTTCAGCTGTTGTAGGCTTTCCCAGAACTCCTCCCGGGAGACCGCATCTACCCCTGTGGTCGGTTCATCTAAAAACAATACTTCGGGGCTGTGAACCAATGCGCAGCATAAAGCCAGTTTTTGTTTCATGCCCCCGGACAACGCTCCTGCTTTCCTGTTTTTAAAGGGTGCAATCTGATCGTATATGCTCCTGATGTTTTCATAATTAGCCTGGATAGTCGTTCGAAAAATAGCAGCGAAAAATTTTAGGTTCTCTGCTACGCTTAAGTCGGGATACAAAGAAAATCTTCCGGGCATGTAGCCAATCGTTTGTCGTATCTTTCTGTAATCTTTCACCACATCCAGCTGGTTTACAGCTGCTGTGCCACTGTCTGCCAATAATAAGGTGGTCAGGATACGAAACAACGTAGTTTTGCCGGCGCCATCGGGACCAATCAGCCCGAAGATTTCCCCTTTTTCCACGGCAAAACTGACTTGTTTAACAGCAGTGAGGGTACCGTATTTTTTGGTGATGTTGTTTGCCGTTATCATTGTTAGGTATTAAGCACGGTTTAAAAGGTGTTCTTTTATCTTTTCCTGTATCAAAGGGTTTTATTTCAGTTATATTTTTCGGTGTTCTCTATCAGTACTTCCCCGGGCATGCCCGTTTTGATCCTGCCATCATTTTTTACCCGGATCTTTATGGCATATACCCGGTTGGCCCGCTCCTCTTTGGTCTGTATCTCTTTCGGGGTGAATTCAGATTGATCAGATATCCATTGAAGCACTCCTTTCCATGTGTCATAGCTGCCATCGGGACGATCTGTTCTGACTAAAAGGGTATCCCCCAACTGGACGCTGGCTAGTTGATCTTCTGTAATATAAGCGCGAAGGATCATTTCGGAGAGATCCCCTATGGAAAAGAGGGGCTTCCCTACAGCTACGAGTTCATGGGGTTCTGCATACTTCGTCAGTACCGTTCCGGTTATCGGGCTGGTGATCAGGCTTCTTTCAATCTGTAGGTCTATTTGCTTTATTTGTAACTGCAGGGGCTTGATTTTAGCAAGAATCGACCTTGTTTGTACGGACAAAGAAGATTGCAGCGAGGCGTATTTCTTTTGCAGCAAGCGGACCTGTGCATCGATGTCGTCTTTTTGTTTTGGTGTAGCGGCACTGTCGGTTAAGAGCTGTTTCAGCCTTTCTTGTTCCTGGCGTGCATGACGAAGTTGCTGTTGGATTACCTGCAATTGTGTTCCGGCCTCTGGTAGGCTGCTGTGTATAGCCGCTATTTGCGCCTGAAGCCGCCTTTTTTTTAAATGCAGTTCGGCGGTATCAATATAGCCTAAGGTATCGCCCTTGTGGAGGAGGGCTCCTTCGGTAACAAGAAAAGATTGAAGAACACCGTTTCCTTGAGCGGAGATAAGAAGTGGAGTGGTTTCAAAGTTACCGTAAGCATCTGCTTCAGGCTTTTGAGAAGAACAGGAAAGTAGGCAGACAAGAAGGGGAAGGATAATGATAAACCGGTACATGTTATTGATGTTTTAAAAGTTGGTAATTGATCCGGGCGAACCGGAGTCGGATAAGATCGATGTGCTGCTGAATACGGGCAGCCGTCTCGTTATTGAGTTTTATGACATATTCAGTCGGCGTGATGATGCCGTGTGCCAGTTGGGAGGAAGCGGTTGCGCGTATCTTATTTTGTAGCTGAACAATTTGTTTATCTTTGTTGATGTTTTCTTCCAGTGCTTGAATTTCTGAAAGTGCGCGGGCAAGTTGGATGTGCGTGGTCAACATAAAATTTTCTTTTTTTAGTTGCAGGCGGCGGGCATCTATCTGTAAGGATTCTTGTTTTCGCTTTTGTGCATGCCAATCCCAAAGGTCCCAATGAAGTCGTATGCCGGCCATGTAAAACCAGTCAAATTCATTGTTCAGCATATTGAGTCCCGGTCGGCCGTAACCGCCTTGAATAAAAGCGCTTAACTTCGGGCTGTTTTTCAAAAGTGCTGATTGTTGTTCATAAAGCCGGTTTTGCAGCGAGAAAATCTTTAGCTCAGGCCGGCTTATAGGGGCATTGGGGGAAGCCGATTTTTTTTCGGGTAGTACAAGCCGGGTGCGGGTATTCAACTTTTTACCCGTTAATAGCGACAGCACTTGAAGACCGCTCTGGTGATTTGTTTGCAGTAACCTGATCTGTTTTTTGACTTTCAGCAAAGCTACGTACAACTCATCTGAGCGGGAGGGGAGTGCCACCCCCCTTTGAACAGCAGCACGGGTCTGCTTTAGTTGTTGCTCCAGTGTAGCTTGCTGTAACAGGAGCGTCTTCTTTTTAGCCTGTATGATCAAAAGACCAGCATAATTATCGTTTAACTGTCTTTTTAGTTGATGGAAGGTGAGCTGTTGCTGTTGCAGGGCTAAAGCTGTTTTTACCTGTTGCAAGGCTTTTTGTTTTTCTGTGGAGCCCCCATCAAAAAGCAATTGCTGGATATCCAATAGACCCTGGTACTGATCCTTAGCGACTTCGGGAATCTCCATGCCGGGTAGTTTCAGCGGGATGGTCGTTACATCTGACTGGTAAGTGACCCGGGCCTGTAAGGAAAGCTGGGGCAGATGATGGGTACTGAGATTTTTTCGGGCCAAGGCCAGCTGCTGTTTTAATAAGCTATCCTGTTGCAGCAGCGGATAATGGGCTTCTGCCAGCTCATAACACCGCTGGAGGGTCAGCTTTTGGCTGGTTTGTCCCCTGCCCTGGAAGGGAAGGCCAAAAAGGACTAAGAAAAAAATACCGTAACGCATGTTAACTGTTTTATTTAACTAATTGGTTAATAACTGGTAAAAGATCATATTGACGATGGTTTTTTATCGACATATCTTTTATTTTATATATAACGCATCAAGTATGAACTTCGGTACCTGTTTTTTCCGCTCGTCCATAAACAGTTGCAGTTGCCACTGATCAAGTTCGAAGGCGGATTTTAGTATAGGACTGGCCGCAAAAGGAAACACGCACAGGGAAATGATATTAATCAGCAGGTGCGGTGGACTTACCTTTCGGATATGCCCCTTATCTGCTTCTTCTTGTATCTGGGCGAATAGTTTTTGAATGGTAGTGCTGAGTGCGCTTTCTTTAAAGAAGCCTATGATTCTGTTGGGGTCTTGGTTTATTTCGTGCAAAATGAACAGGGGAAGGAAAGGCGCCTGGGAGAGTTCCGAAATATAGCGGTCGCAAATAGCGGTCAGGGTTTCTGGTAATGGTTTTTTGCTTTCCACAATATCTTTGATGCTGATAAAGAGTTTCTGGGCAGCTTCCCTAAAAACCATTTCAAACAGCTTTTCCTTGCTGCGGAAATAATAATGCAGCAAGGCCTTATTGATTTGGGCCTCGTCGGCTATATCCTGCATGCGGGCCCCGCTCATCCCTTTGTGAATAAATACTTTACGTGCGGCTTGCAGAATGCGTTGTTCGGTCGTGTGATCGGCTTTTGTCATTAACTAAAGTGTTTAACCATTTGGTTAATATTTATCAAAGGTAGTCAAATTTTTCAAATCGCCTCCCTTTTTTTGCTTCCCTGAGGTAGGGCTGGTGACAGATGTTTTTTATACCTTATGCTCAGATCTGGCATTTGGATGGATATGGCCTGTTTACGGACGT
>CAYXRN010000067.1:0-17963 GCA_964467635.1 uncultured Chitinophagaceae bacterium
TGGGTTACAGCAACATCTCCAAAGCGTTGAACGTAGGCTATAGCGGATGGAACGCGTTTGTGGTTATCCCTTCGGCTTTCAACAAATACCAGGACAATGACCTGCGAAAGGAAGACTGGTTCCTTTTCGGCCCGCAATACGTTTATGGGACCGACATTCCTATTTTGGGCACGGAGGAATACAACAACGAACCCTTGGTTTATGTGAACAGCATCCGCCGGGAAAGTGAAGGCGACCATACCAGTGAAGGCAGCATGACGGAAGGAGAAGAAAACAGCGGTGCCCGCTTTAACAAATACAAATCAGATACGCTGGGTTCGGAAAACTACTGGGAAAACGATTACATCGTTTACCGGCTTACGGAAATTTATTTCTTCAAGGCCGAAGCCCTCATGCGCAAAAACGGAGGTTCGGCTACCCAGGAAGCGGTTGATTTGATTAACGCCTGCAGAAAGCGGGATTTCACCGAAGCAGACTGGCCGGAAGAAAAATATACGACCAGCACCCTCACCATGGACGAGTTGCTGGATGAAAGAGCCAGAGAATTCATCTTCGAGGGAAAACGTCGCACGACCCTGATTCGCTTTGGTAAGTTTACCACTGCCTCCTGGTGGGATCACAAACCCAGTGAAGCCTACAGAGCTTTGTATCCCATTCCCTATCAGCAAATCGCCATTAACCCGAATTTAAAGCAAAACCCCGGATACGGAACCCAATAGGGCAACCTTTTGGTTTTGAATATCCCCCTCGAAAAAACCTGCTTCCACTTCGGAGCAGGTTTTTTTTATTTATCGCAGGTTTTTATGGATTTTATCTAGGATCTGGTGGGCAATATCCATGGCCTGGAAGGCGTCGTAGGCATTGACAGGTACCGCCTTATTTTCCACGATCGCGTCCCGGAACAATTCCAGTTCCATACGAATCGCATTAGATTCTTTCACCGCCGGGCTGGCGATGGCAATCGTCTTTTTGCCTTTGGCCGTATCTATGTCCATGGTAAACATGCCTTCCTCATCTTCTTCTTTCAGCTTAATGATTTCTGCCTTCTTGTGTAAGAAGTCAATGCCGATATAGGCATCCTTTTGAAAAAGTCGCGTCTTTCGCATCTTCTTTAAAGAAATACGGCTGGAAGTAAGGTTGGCTACACAACCATTGTGAAATTCGATGCGCACATTGGCGATATCGGGGGTATCGCTCATCACCGCTACCCCGCTCGCGGATATTCTGTTTACCCGCGCCTTGACCAGGCTGAGGACGATATCGATGTCGTGAATCATCAAATCGAGAATTACGCTGACATCCGTGCCGCGGGGATTAAATTCGGCCAGCCGGTGTACTTCTATAAACATAGGGTTGAGCTCCCAGCCCTTCAAGGCCAGAAAAGCGGGATTAAACC
This sequence comes from uncultured Chitinophagaceae bacterium, assembly GCA_964467635.1. Taxonomy (GTDB): domain Bacteria; phylum Bacteroidota; class Bacteroidia; order Chitinophagales; family Chitinophagaceae; genus FW021-bin31. Next base: position 1,397 of record CAYXRN010000067.1, read on the forward strand.
GTTCTACATGGCCCACCTGAAATTTCACTTCGCTTTCCGAGAGCAGTTTCAATATCTTTTGCGCCTCTTCCATGGAATTGGCCATCGGCTTTTCCACAAAGATGTGTTTCCCGTGGCGAATAGCCAGTTCGCAAATCTCAAAATGCCGGGTCGTTGGCGCTACTATATCAATGGCATCAGAAGCGTTGATCAATGCCGCCGGGTCTGTATAACGCTTCAAATTGTACTGTTCTTCCACCTGCGCGGCATTTCGGTCATCGGGATCATAAAATCCGGTAAGCGCTATTTCCTTTATAGACATCCATTGAGACAAATGAATCTTTCCCAGGTGTCCGACACCAAAAATTCCAATTTTGAGCATGCGGGTAATTAAAGTTTAGAACAAAAAAAGTTAGCGGGATCATGTTGATCACATCATTCCTTCATCTGCAAAACTAAAAAATCCATGAGAAGATACAATCAAATGATCCAAAACAATCATATCCAGCAGCCGGGCAGCATTGCATAACTTGTTGGTGAGGCTGAGGTCGGCCCTGCTTGGTTTGAGGTTTCCGGAAGGGTGATTATGGCACAAGATCAGGTTGGCAGCGCCCTGTTCCAGGGCTTTCCGCAGTACGATTTTCGGATCTACCACCGTTCCCTTCATGCCTCCCTGGCTGATCACCTCATAGTGCACCACCTGGTTAGCCGCATTTAAAAATAAGCTTACGAAAACTTCATGGCTGTGATCGGCCAGCAGCGGTTGTAAGATTTTCGCGGCATCCGCGCTTTTTTTAATGACCGGCTTTTTGAAGATATCTCCCGACTGACGCCGGCGACCCAATTCCAGCGCGGCCACCAGTGTCACCGCTTTTACCTTGCCGATTCCTTTTATCTTCATGCAATCTTGAATGCTCAGGCGGCTGAGGGCAAAGAGGTCTCCTTCTACGGATTGCAGCAGTTCCTGCGCCAGCGCGAGTGCCGTCCTGTCACGGTCACCGGTGCGTAGTAAAATGGCGATCAACTCCGCGTTGCTTAAGGCCTGAACACCCTTCAGCAACAACTTTTCTCGGGGACGATCATCCGTGGGCCAGGATTTAATGCTTGTATTGCCACGGGAAAACGCGCTCATATGACTTAGTTTCCATAAAGCTACACAAAACATCTTTATTGAAAAAACACCGAAAGTCTTATACCTTTGCAGCTTAAATGAAAAATCATGGCAGAACAGCAAAAAAACGAAGAACAACAATTGAATATTGAGCTCAGCGAGGAAATGGCGGAGGGCGTTTATTCCAACCTGGCGGTCATTACCCATTCCAATGCGGAATTCATTTTAGATTTTATCAATGTGATGCCGGGCATTCCCAAAGCCAAGGTAAAATCACGCATCATCCTCACTCCACAGCATGCCAAAAGACTGATGAAGGCGCTTACCGACAACCTTGTAAAATTCGAATCTGCCAACGGTACCATTAAAGATCAGGAACCCATTAACATCCCGATGAACTTTGGAGGGCCTGAAGCACAGGCGTAATCCTGTATGATGAAAGAAATACACAAGGCGGTTTTCCCTTTTCAACAATTACAATCATTTGCCCGGAACATCTTCCTGGCCATGGATTGCCCGGAAGAAGACGCAACGCTGGCTGCCGAAGTTTTGTTGTCTGCCGACTTAAGAGGGATTGACTCCCATGGCATCGCCCGGCTCTCCGGATATGTCCGTCTTTGGGAAAACGGCCGCATCAATCCGAATCCGAAAATAACCATCGTTCACGAAACTCCCTCCACTGCCACGGCAGACGGCGACTCCGGCCTGGGACTGGTGATTGCCCCTAGGGTCATGAAACTGGCCATGGAAAAAGCCGGGGCCGTAGGGAGCGGCTGGATAAGTGTACGCAACTCCAATCATTTCGGTATAGCGGGCTATCACGCGATGATGGCTTTGCCCGAAGATATGATCGGTGTGGCGATGACGAACGCCAGTCCGTTGGTAACACCCACCTTTTCAAAAGAAAGAATGCTGGGCACCAACCCGATAGCGGTGGCTATTCCTGCAGACGGCGAGCCGCCATTCATAGCTGATCTGGCTACCACCACCGTGGCGAACGGAAAGCTGGAAGTATTAAAAAGACAAAATGAACAGGCCCCTGAAGGATGGATACAGGATAAGGAAGGACATCCGGCAACCGATCCGGAAGCGGTAAAAAATGGGGGCGCCTTGTTGCCCTTAGGCGGAGACCGGATACACGGCAGCCACAAAGGATACACCTTGGGAGCCTTAGTGGATATTTTCTCCGGCGTTTTCTCGGGAGCTAACTTCGGTCCCTGGGTTCCGCCTTTTGTGAGTTATCTGCCTTTGCCTCAGGACCCGGTTGGAAAAGGAATCGGTCATTTTCTCGGTGCGATGCGCATAGACGGTTTCCAACCGGCGGAGGATTTCAAGAAGAACATGGATAAATGGATCCGGCGCTTTCGCGAGGCCACCCCTGCTCCGGGACATGATAAAGTTCTTATACCCGGCGATCCTGAACGTTCGCTTGAAGCGCAACGTTACCAAGAAGGCATTCCATTGCTCCCCGCGGTCATCGAAGACATCGAAAAATTAAGTAAAAAATTTGCTGTTCACTTATATTGATCTTTAAATCCTTAACTGTTATATGAAAGTTTTAAAATTTGGCGGAACATCAGTAGGCAAACCCGAAAGAATGCAGGCGGTTGCCGAGCTGGTCACCAATCAACACGACACTTGTGTAGTCGTTCTTTCCGCACTCTCCGGAACAACCAATTCTCTGGTGGAAATAGGGAAATCGCTGGCGACGGGCCATCGGGACCTGGCGGCCCTCCAGATCAAGGATCTGCATAAACACTACGAAGAGTTCTGCAATCAGTTGATCACCGCCGCCGATGCCAGAAAAAAGGCTGAAACGGTACTGGCGGAACATTTCGAATTCCTGGAGATCATTTTAAAGATATCCTACAGCGAAGCCCTTCAAAAAGATATTCTGGCACAGGGGGAACTCCTGTCGACCCGTTTATTCACCATATATTTAGAATAAAAAGGCTTATAATTCACCCTGCTCCCCGCCATTTATTTATTGTATATTAATGAACAGGGGGAGCCGGTCATCCCCAAGATAAAAAAGCGGCTGCAAGGCCTGCTGGCGCAACACAAAGGGGAAAAATTATTCATCACCCAGGGATATATCTGTAAAAACGCCAGGGGGGAAGTGGATAACCTCCGGCGCGGAGGCAGTGATTATACCGCCTCTCTGATCGGAGCGGCTTTAAACGCTGCCGAGATACAAATATGGACAGATATAGATGGGATGCACAACAACGATCCGAGATACGTCACCAATACCATCCAGATCGAACAACTCTCCTTTGAAGAAGCAGCGGAACTGGCCTATTTTGGCGCTAAGATCCTTCACCCCGCTTCCATCTGGCCGGCTCAACATTTTAATATACCGGTCAAGTTATTGAATACCATGCGGCCGGAAGCCAAGGGCACAGTCGTCATGGAAAATCCAAACGGCAACGGCGTAAAGGCCATCGCGGCAAAAGACGGTATTACAGCCATTAAGATAAAATCCAGCCGCATGCTGCTGGCCTATGGATTTATGCGTAAAATATTCGAGGTCTTCGAAAAATACAAAACCCCCATCGACATGATCACCACTTCGGAAGTAGCGGTGTCCCTCACAATCGATGACATCAGTCATTTATCCTATATCCAAAAAGAACTTGAGCCTTTTGGCAGCATTGAAGTAGATTATGAACAGACGATCGTCAGCCTGGTAGGAAATGAAATCGTCGCAACCCCGTCTGTCATCACCAAGGTTTTTGACGCGCTGGAACCCGTTCCGTTGCGCATGATTTCCTATGGAGGAAGCCGCCACAATATCTCTGTGCTGGTGAAAAGCGCCCATAAGCTGCAGGTATTGCAACTGTTGAACAAAGGTGTTTTCGGCTTGTAAGCCACTCATCGGAAGAAGGATAGCACACTAAAAAATTAACTCTTAATTGCGGGCGGCTCAACTTCCCTGGGCCCCCTTTTTACAGAAATAATAAAATAATTTGGTTAGTTACTAAATTTTCGTACTTTTACGATTCAAACGTAATTCAACTATGGACAAATTGACCTTTCAGGAAGAAACGGCCATGCAGATTATCTGGAACACGGGCAAGGGATTTATCAAAGATTACCTGGAAAAATACCCTGAACCGCGTCCGCCTTATACCACATTGGCTTCTGTGGTAAAGAAGCTGGAGAAAAAGGGGTTTGTACAGGGGAAAAAATACGGCCCGATCATCGAATACTCACCCCTGATCTCGGAAACAGCCTATAAAAAAAAGTTCATGAACGGCTTCGTGAAAGATTATTTTGAAAACTCCTACAAAGAACTGGTCTCCTTTTTTGTCAACGAAAAGAAAATTGATCCTGCTGAACTAAAAGAGATCATTGAAATGATAGAGAAAAAGAAGTAGTGTTGGTAGTTACCTGAACACCTGAGAAAATGAACCCAAGGACAGTTGCTTTATTGTTTTTTGGTCCGGCCGACCAATTTTTGGAATAAGAAAATAACGGAAGATCAAAAGCTAAAAATAGCGCATCGAATGCTTCAAACTAAAAAACACCTGCTATGTCCCAATTATTCATATACCTGATTAAAGCCAATATCGCGCTGACGTTGTTTTATCTGGCCTACCGCTTTGGTTTAAGGCGGCTGACCTTCTATACGCTTAATCGCTATTTTCTGTTGTTTGGCATGGCCTGCTCCGCGCTATTTCCCCTGGCGGATTTCCGGGCCTTATTCCAGGCCAAGGAACAAGTGCCGGGCAGCCTGGTCTATTACCCCATCGACTGGAATGCCCTGCAATCCTACGCCGCTTCACCGGCAGCGCTCACTATATGGGATTTGCTGTCATACATATTCTGGGTGGGGGTAGCGATAATGGCTGTTCGCTTCGCGCTCCAGCTTATCTCCCTGTTGTGGATCCACCTGAACGCCGCAGATGGAGCAATAAACAATGAAAAAGTGAAGCTCCTGTCGGGAAGAAGGAATCCGTTTTCCTTTTTCAACCAGGTGTATATCAATCCACATCTGCATGCCCCCGAAGCACTCCATACCATTTTAGCGCATGAAAAGATACACATCCGGGGATGGCATACCCTAGATGTGCTGGCCGGGGAGATTAACCACATATTTTATTGGTTCAACCCCGGCGCATGGCTATTGAAAAAAGCCATACGGGAAAACCTGGAATTCATTACCGATAGACAATTGCTGCAATCGGGTATCAATGCAAAAAAATACCAATACACGCTATTAAATACCATAAGTGGTTTGCACGGCACCCAGCTGGCCAACAATTTTAATTTATCTCACCTTAAAAAACGGATAGTGATGATGAATAAAGACAACTCCTCCAGATATCACTTGCTCAGGTATCTGGCACTGATCCCGGTTACAGTGGCTATTGCGATTATTGTAACTTCCGCCAGGGGACCGGAACCCAACAGGAAGTCAGCCGGTATCCAAAATCCGGAAATGCCCGGACGCCATGATCTTACCCCCCCTGCTTCTCAAAATAGCTTACATAAAGGCAGCTTAGCGGGTAAGCACGAAGAAAATACGCAGGAGCAAAACGATACGCTCCCGGTCGGTTACAAAGCCTTCATAAAGCGGAATCCTTCCATAGAAACGATGGAGTGGGTTAAGCCCAAAAACGGGAAAGGCCCCGTAGCCATTATCCATCTTGAAAACGGAAAAACAGAGCGATACCCCCTCCTTGATTCTACAGCAATGAAAGCAGCGTCACCAAAGTATGGAAAGCTCCCTGCTCCACCGCCACCGCCGCCGCCCCTTCCACCCAAACCAAAGGTAAAATACACGCCTCCCAGGATAGAAAAAGAGCACCCGAACGGGCCACCGGAAGACATTCTGGCGTATGCGAATAATCTTCACTTAGCCTCGTTCCATGCGGAAGATGCCCTCTACATTATTGACGGGAAGGAGGTAAGCGGAGAAGAGCTGCGCATGCTGAAGGCCGAAGACATACACGCGATAACGGTTTTAAAGTCCGGACCGGCGACTTCGAAATATGGCAATAAAGCAAAAAGCGGTGTTATCATGATCGAGACCAAAAAGTCTGCGGAATCAAATAATGACAGCTTGCCTAAGCATGTACTATATATTATTGATAATAGGGAGGCCGACAAAGGAAAATTTAAAAAACTAGACCCGGATGATATTTACAGCATTAGCGTGTTGAAGGATGAAAAGTCAATCAAAAAATACGGGGCTAAAGGGAAAAATGGTGTCATTATAATTCATACCAAAGACAAAGTAAAAACACCTGCTGAAACCGTACCGCCAGAAAAAGGAAAGGCAAACGATTCCTTACACGTCACCTTCATCCCCGCCGGCCCTTTAGCGGATCCGGATAAGGCGCCGCTCTTCATTGTAAATAACCAAGTACAAGACGCTAACTTTTCCATCAGCCAGATCAAGAAAAGCGATCTTTACTCCATTGATATTGTAAAAGGGAAAAAAGCAGCCGAAAAATACGGGGTGAAAAACAAAAACGGCGTGGTCAAAGTCTTTACAAAGAATTTCATTCAGAAGCACCCTCAACAAAGACGTTCCATATCCTCTGACAAAGTAATCATCAACAACTAAAGCTATAGCCCGATCCGCCTTGGCCGCAATTAAGTTTCCTTGTCTTCCATCAAATGGCACCCGTCATTTTGCACTTGACTGTAGACATAATGGATGGCCTGGATCATTATTAACATAGCAATGAGCGCCCACTTTGCCGGCGGAGAGAGTATTTTCCTTTTTAACCGGCAGTCCACCGGTTCTAACAAAACCTTATCCCCGTGGCTATTACAGCTTATCTTTAGCCGGAACCGCTTTCCAGGGATTCTTCGAATGTGAATTAACACGGAAAAAAGCACTGTAATACGTATCCTGATAAGGAGGTCTATCGTCCCCTCTTATACTCAGGTGCCTGATCGAATTTACTTTTTTTTATCATTAACGGCACTTGACACCAAAACGGCCCCACCTCTCCTACTTGCCAGAAATAACCATGTCTTTCTACACGAATTACCTCCTTTAATTGGAAAAATTTTTAGAGAGAAAGCCCTGAAGCTTATTTCATAGCCGCTATCCCCGGCAATTGTTTACCTTCAAAGAACTCTAATAAAGCTCCTCCTCCGGTAGAAACGTAGCTGACACGGTCTGCGAGATCAAACTGATTGACAGCGGCAACGGAATCTCCGCCCCCCACCAACGAAAACGCCCCCCCATCGGTAGCTTTAGCTACTGATTTAGCTACGGCAATGGTTCCCTTTTGGAAAGGCTTCATCTCAAAGACCCCCATCGGCCCGTTCCATAAAATGGTTTTTGATTTCTCAATAACTCCCGAAAATAACCCGACTGATTTATCCCCTATATCAAGCCCCATCCATCCACCTTCTGCCGGGATATCGTTATTATTTACCTGTTTGTGATCGGCTTCAGCCGAAAATTCATTGGCGATAACCGAATCCACAGGCAGCAGGAAATTCACCTGCTTATCTTTTGCTTTTTGTAAAATTTCCTTTGCCAACTCCAGCTTATCCTCTTCACAAAGCGAACTGCCTATTTCCTTTCCCTGTGCTTTAAGAAAAGTGTAAGCCATACCCCCACCGATAATCATATTCTGTACCCGGTCCAGCAGGTTTTCAATAATGAGTATTTTATCGGAAACCTTCGCACCTCCCAGGATGGCCGTAAAAGGTTTTTCGGCATCATGTAATACCTTTTCTGCATTATTCACTTCCTTTTCCATCAGGAGGCCAAACATTTTTTGGGAGGGTTCAAAAAACTGCGCGATTACAGCCGTGGAAGCGTGCGCGCGATGGGCGCTGCCAAAGGCATCATTGACATACACGTCAGCAAGCTTGGACAATGCTTTGGCAAAGTCCTCCTCTCCTTTTTTCTCCTCCGGGTGGAAGCGTAGGTTTTCCAGTAATAACACATCACCAGCCTGCAGGCCTTTAGCAGCAGCTTCCGCCTTAGGTCCCACGCAATCGGAACAAAATTGGACCTGTTGCCCCAGCAATTCAGAAAGGTGAGGTACAATATTTTTTAGCGAAAAGCGATCTTCCGGGCCAGCTTTGGGGCGTCCCAGATGTGACATCAATATGACCGAACCTCCTTCAGACAGGATCAAGTTAATGGTCGGCAATGCCGCACGAATGCGGGTATCATCGGTAATTTTTAGATCCTTATCCAAAGGAACATTAAAATCCACGCGGATCAATGCTTTTTTTCCGCTAAACGCGAAAGAATGTATATTAGCCATATTTGAAATTTTTGGTTTAAAAATCGAAGGCTTCCCTGCAATTAACGGGGAAGCCTTCTGTGAAATTGTATCCGATTAGGTTCCGGATTTATTGTGAAAGCTTACCAATTTTCTCAAGCATATCAGCTATCCTGTTGGAATATCCACTTTCATTATCATACCATCCTACTACTTTTACCAAGGTATTGTCTTCGTCATTAATAGTAGTCATGCCAGCATCAAAGATACAGGAATGCGGATTAGAGATTATATCCGTAGAAACCAATGGCTCTTCCGAGTACTGCAATACATGCTTCATCGGTCCCTCAGCAGCTTTTTTAAGCGCTGCGTTTACTTCTTCTACCGTAACGCCCTTCTTCAACTTAACCGTAAAGTCAGTAATAGATCCGGTAACAACGGGTACCCTTAGCGCGATTCCCGTCAATTTTCCTTTCAGGTGCGGCATTACTTCCGTCACCGCCTTGGCAGCCCCGGTAGTTGTGGGGATGATATTGATGGCGGCGGCCCTGGCACGACGCAGATCTTTATGAGGAGCGTCTTGAATACGCTGATCAGCCGTATAGGCATGAATGGTAGCCATCAGCCCACTTTCAATACCAAAAGCGTCGTCGAGTACTTTCACCATCGGGGCGAGACAATTCGTGGTGCAGGACGCGTTAGAAACGATTGTCTGGTCGGCAGTCAGGTCTTCTTCATTAACCCCTAAGACGATCGTTTTCACCCCTCCCTTTGCGGGCGCGGATATCAAAACTTTCTTTGCTCCGGCTTCCAGGTGGGCTGCTGCTTTATCTTTCTCGGTAAAGCGGCCTGTAGACTCCAATACGACGTCTACCCCCAGCCTTTCCCAGGGTAATTTCGCAGGGTCCGTTTCCTTTAAAACCTCAATTCGATGGCCATCTACAGTTATGCTGTCTTCATCATGTGTAATCTCAACATTGAATTTTCCGTGTGCAGAATCATGTTGTAACAAATGAGCCAAAGTGGTGGTGTCAGTCAGATCATTTACGGCTACAACCTGTACGCCTTCCTTTTCTTGTAAAGCCCGAAAAGAAAGCCTGCCAATTCGGCCAAAGCCATTAATGGCTATCTTTAAATCTCCCATAATATTAAATTAACATTTTGATTGTACTAAAGTTGCAAATTTAATACTTAACTGGAGATTTCCATTTTATTTCAAACTTTTTTTTGCCAGATAAAAGTTAGTGGTTAACTTTGCCGCTTCAAAAATACGAGCCGCGTTGGTCAATCGGCTAAGACGCCTCTCTTTCACGGAGGAAGGACGGGTTCGACTCCCGTACGCGGTACTAAATGAGAGTCTATAATCTGAACTAGTCAGATGTTCTATTTAGAGCAGCTTTTTTTCTTTCATTTTCAATAAGTTATGACTAAATGCCGGATTGACATTAGGTCTTCTAAATGCACCCTCCCGGAATCTGTGACCTTGTTTGACCACCCCATTTAAAATAGAATGTTATTGGTTAATTGTCGTATGATTGAATAATTCTCTGAAGTCCAATAAGTGGGGTAATAGTTTTAAATCATCATCTTTTTCACTCTCTATCCGGACTGGACGCTTAGGCTATCAATATCACCTTCAGACCTTGACCTTTCGGTCAAATACTTCCCCGTTCCCATCGTTTAAAGGTATTGGTGGTGATTTCATCGTTCATAAACTTTCCCTCTGCCCTTTTTTGTTTTTATGTTGTGGTGCAAGTCCATTATAAAAAATCTTCGTAGGAATGTTTAACTGTTACATTTCCCTTCGTTAGTGGTTTCCACAATTGCAACAAATTTCCCTATTGTCAAGCTGTTGTTTACGTATCTCCAGTTTTCCGCACCTCCTTTCTTCGCCACTTCATTCCAAATGGCCACAGAACCATAAGTTGGCCAATGAACAATAGGATTTTTTGGCTTAATTTCGCTTTTAAACGGGATGTTAGAAGCAAAAAAAACAACGCAGACATAGTAACATTAGCAGTTTTCATAAGCTATATTTATAAAACCAAAACAACACAAATATCCGAAGATCTAGTCTTTTGTAGATTACGGTTTTTGGCTTCAATTACAAGATAGCTTATTAACAATAAAGTACAAAAAATTTTGTTTTTTTTAATAAAGAATTAAATAGTCTGTTAAATCGTTACTACAGGTAACTCATTCCAAGAATGCCACCTTTTATCAGCAACTCTAAATGGCTCAAAATGAGTTGACATTGCCTAACCTTCAATTCTCATCTCTTTCTTTAGAAAAACAGATAATGTGATTTCATCCTACTGGTAGGAGTGAATGCCATACACAGAAGGACCATCTTTTAATATGTCCTTATGTCTCATATCCTTTTCTGATGGCTTGGTATTTTTTCTAGACTGGGCCTGCCTTTTTTAGACATTATACAATGCTCTCTTTCGCTCATGGCAAAGGAAAAGAAAACAAGCTGCCAAATGCAGGGAAAAACTAACTTTTTTTAGCTACTGCTAAAAGATCAAGGCTATCATTAAGATCATCCGAAATGTAAAAATTCGAAGGGCCAAATTGTAAATTAGTTCGCTTGGCAAGTGAAATCCTATTAAACCTGTTCAGAATATCGTATGGCATTCTCATTAAAGTTGCGGGTAATTTATTTTCTAAATTAAAATAATCATACTTTTTTATTCTATCAACGCTTTTCTTATTTTGCTCATAATACTTTTCTACCATGGCGTCTCCTTTAATTCCTTTTATTTCTATTTTATTAAATTGTTTTTTTAATAACTTATACAATAAATCGGCAGAATATTCCCTTACATGCCATGGATTTCTTGTTAATGACATTGGTTTGTTCGGTGTTGTTAAAATAAGGTGGCTGCCAGGCTTAAGGATGCGATAAACCTCCCTAATAAATAAATCATCTTCTCTAATATGTTCAATTGTTTGAAAACAAATACATACGTTATAGGAATTGAAAGGAATAAAATTCAAAGCAGGCATTTTCATTTTTATAAATTCTACATTCTCAGGAAACCTCGAAGCCATTCTGCCGGGATAGTGCTTGTCAATTGCAATATATCTGCCAGCCTTGGAAGCGAGCATTGGTATTGCATAACCCTCACCGCATCCTAATTCAACCACATCTTCTTTAATATACTGCCGCGCCCATATGTAAGCAAAAAACGACCGTGAAAAGATATAGTTATCAGACTCCGAAAAGGCAGAAACCCGCTCCGCAGTATTCATAATAACTTTATTTTCATGAGGCAGTATTAATTTCTCGTGGCTATTAATTTCTCTTACTGTTGGCTTTGTCGTTATCATACTCAACAATCTTTATCAATGACTACTTTTTTTTAATCTTGCGTAAACCCTGATGCTATAAGAGACAGGTCTGCCCCTGTAGAAAGGCATTCATTTATTACTTTCCGCATTATGGGGTTTTAATAATTGTAAGTGTTACATTCTAAGAACACCTGTTATTGAAAATACCCTTATTTAAAAAAATATTTTTTCCCCATGTAACCGTTTGGTGGTTTTTTATCTTCACATTGGAATCAATATTATCAGAAAAATGGTTCTTTTTAGTCGCTGTCTTCTGCTCTGAGATCGCCAGAATATATGGAGCTTCACCACAAGCCATTGCCAAATGGGTATGTCAATTAAATAAGGGCGAAGGCAATATAGAAGCCTTATGGTATTTGATTCCTTTTTTTACCATAGCATATAAAACAAGCCTATCTGTAATCCAACCCACATTTTTTTACGGGAATCGGTATTCCTCTTATAGTGGTTACTCAGTGTATAGGGAGGGTTAATTATCTTAATATCCTTAATCAAATATCCGGAAGGGAGGGAATTAGCTGTGGTTGGATCTATTAAAGAATATTTACTCTTCGTAAGATTAAGAACAGGCCCGAACTGAACAACCCATCGTTTATTTAAATGTTTCTCTACCAGAATATCTATCCGGGTTAACGTGGTTTTTATCCGGCCTATAGTGTCGCTGGTGGGAGTCGGCCACCTAAAATCTTTGGATAATGTGCCTCTTGAGGCAGATAATTGAAAATCCCAACTATCAGATAATTTGATCCGGGTGCCAATGCCATAGAAAAAACCAAAAGTTTTAAAATTTGTTCCCCAGCCTGCTAGGGCGAATAACCAGGGTAACCCGGCTCTAAGTTTAGGATTAACATACAGTATTTCGCTTGTGGTAAGACCCGCGGAAACGGAGAAAGAATTATCCGGACTTCTAAAATGGATATTGTGTATACTCTTCCCTTTCGGGTTATTATCCTCCTTACCATAAAAGTCAATGGGCGTTCCCTGAAGAGAAACCGGAGATTTTAGTTCAGGGATATCTGGTTTAACTGGAGGGTTGCTGATCTTTTTCGGCAGTATAAGTGGCGTGATCTCGGGTGTAATATCAGGAAGGGTGGTTGAATGAGCCGTGCTCTTTTTGGAAGACTGCACTCCGGCGGTTTTTTCTTTATTAAAAATAGCCGCCTTTTTCTGTGGAAGATAATTTCGGAGCTTTCTGGATGGCAATTTCACTGCTATGGTAAGAGGAGTATCCTTAAAAAGGATGATATGGTTTCCAATTGCTTTATAGCCAAGCCTATACTGTTCTTTCAAATACGCAAGCAGGTCGTCCAGTCTTTTGATTGCAGCGGGTACTGTTATTTTTTGGCCCGGATTGATTTGACTTGCGTTGAAAGCAAAAATAAACCCGGATTCACTTGCTATCAATCGGCTGAGAGAATCAAGTCTTATAGATTCTGCCGGCATATGAAGCAATTGGTTTCTTCCCATTTTTCTTTGCTGTGAATGGGCGCAAAAGGGTATGGTACAAAACAGGGCAACAATTATAATATAAGTAAGGTTGATCTTATTGAGTTTCCTCTTTATAAAAATACAGGGTGTCATCTTTCAGATAATATTGAATTCCAAGAGAAGCACTTATTACTCTTAGTACATAATCTAACGGTTTCTTTTTAAAGTGTGTATTAATTCGTAAATTGGTCAATGACTTATCCTTAAACAGGACCTTTATATTATAAGCTCTTTCCAAAACCTCTTTTACTTCTTTCATAGGCGTATTGTTAAAATAAAGTGCTCCGGTAGTATAACTAAATATATTGAGGTTTAGCGAATCAGTATGAAGAACAAATCGGTTGTCTGTTTTATAAAAAGTCCCTGTGGATCCTGTCCTTACCACAATACCTGCTGAATCTTTTTGCATCTTAACTACTCCGTTTCTTACACTAACCGTTACTTTTTCAGGATAGTTTTTTACATTAAATGTAGTACCGAGTACAATTATTTTTATGCCTCCGGTGTGAATGATAAAAGGCAGGTCGGATAATCGTTTGACCGAAAAATAAGATTCTCCTTCAAGTTTTACTTCTCTGCCGGTAACGGCAAACTGATCCTGAACGGACAGACGGCTATGCCGAAACAGCGATATGATAGTTGAGTCCCTGAGCGTATCATTGACAACACTTTCCTCGGAACGAATCATTTTGCTATAAGTTGTCGCTGTAGTGCGTGGAAATAATAAGTAAAATACAAGGGCTCCTCCAAGAAGTATTAAAACGGCCGCCGCAACCTTCCATCTTCTAAATGATTTTTTGTTTACCTGTATAACTGATTGTTGCGGATCCGTTTCTATAGCTTTTTTCAATTTCCTCCATTCTTCTATGTTTTCCGGTGGCCGATAAGTATTCTTCTCTGATGATTCATCCCATAAACGCATGACGGATTCGAACACCTGGTTGTTTTGAGGGGACTCGGATCTCCAGAGGTCTATAGCCAAAGCTTCTTCAGGAGAAGCTTCTCCTGATACATATTTACCTAAAAGCTGTAAATCTACTTGTATGCCTAAATGGCGTTTCACCGTCGTATGTATTTTGTCATTTTTATATAATTTTATTAGGGAAAAATTACAAATAATCTTTTAATTCTTCCCTAAATATTTTAAGTGCTTTACTGATCTGGGCTTCAACGGTTTTAACAGAAATATTCATTTCAGTGGCAATTTCAGTATATTTTTTGCCTTCGACCCTGCTTTTTAAAAAAACAAGTTGACATCTTGCAGGTAGCCTTTCCGTCACCTCCCGGATAAGTTTAGAGAGGTCTGAGGCAGATGCTTCATCATCTATATTATTAGCTGATGAATGCCTATTTTCGGAAATATCTTTAATATATCTTTCCTTTACTTTATTGTTCCGGATAGAATTCAGGCTCAGATGATAGGCTGTTTTGTATAAATAGCTACCTATTTTATTGTCCATCAGTACTTTGTCTCTTTTTTCCCATAATTTCAAGAAAACGGTCTGCGTGATATCATCGGCAACATCATTGTTTTTCACGATAGTAAATGCATAGCGATGCAACTTAGCATAATATGCATTAAAAAGACGACGGAATACCGTCAGTTTATTGTTATATTCCTTACCTTCCAATATTATATTTGTGGACTTTCTTTAAACCATACGATTCTCTTATACTAATATAACACATTTCCACCTCCTAACCCTTATACAATTGAAATGTTTTACCGGCTTATCTGCCGCCAACTCTTGTGTTCTTCTTCTCTTTTTTGCCTTCTGTTGTTTTTTATCATAGTCTTAATGGTTTCCAATTATGTGTATTCTGCAAAGTATGGAAAAAAGTTTGGAGATAATTGACTCAATTATGTGTATGGATAATCGATTGAATATACTGTAACTCATTATCAATATTTTACGATCCATTTTTTCATGTTACTAACGTACACATAATCGCCAGTCTTCTCCTATACCCAAGGATGCGATGATAAAGGCAGAGACCCAAAAATTACACATAAGAGCCTTTCTCAATTATTAGCTCAGACATGTAGCCTTTTTTTCTTTTTTCTCTTAGCTGATCGTTTGCGAACATGTGGTCTTTCGAATATGTTCTCTTTCTCCTTTAAGACGTTCATTTTCAATTGATTTATCTAAATCAATATCACCGATAAATGTCAGTAATGGCATGAGGGGTCCAATTTTAGCCCTCTACTTAATAGTATTGCTCCCATTGAGTGGCGATAGCCGTCGCTTTGCGCTTCATCTGTTTTTCTATCTCAGGAAACAATTTTAGAAGCTGCTGGAAGCGTTCTTCCTTGGGAATCGCTTCGGTAGAACGGACAACTGCCCCAGGGCATGATCACTCATCTGGTTTATCTTTGTATATCAGCTTTTGCTCCTAAACAGCCTGTAAATATGCTGATCATCTTTTTTCTTTCATTTTCAATAAGTTATGACTAAATGCCGGATTGACAGCAGGTCTTCTAAATGCACCCTCCCGGAATGTGTGACCTTGTTTGACCACTTCATTTAAAATTGAATGTTATTGGTTATAGGTACTTGAGCAGTCTGGAACTGTCAGACCTTCAATGTTTCCTATACTCTATTACTGCAATAATTGTAACAACTTTTCCCGGTCTTGCCTATTATCCCAAAATGTGGTAATAATAATTAGACTATTAAGAAATTAAAATATTATAATATCCCATCGACAATACCCTTGTATTTTTAAAGTCTGCTTTCCTGCCGAATTTGAGATGATCTACTCGGTTATATTATATCCTTTTCGCTCATCAAAAGCATTTTCATTTGTTCCGCACTTAAAGGAACGTTTTTAGCTTCATGGGTTAAATTAAAAATACTATTGATCGCCACCTTCATTAACTTCTCATTCTTTGATGCCGTAATATGGCCAATGAGGCCGTTTTTTACATTGTTTAACGTTGTCATGATTGATATATTTTACTAAAGTTTAATGTATTTCATTTCTCCTTTTTATTACTTCAAATTTCTTGTTTCAGCGTTGAAGTTTTTTTACTTGGCGATCAGAGAAATGGTGCTCGAAAGAGCCAGAAAAGAAGGCCTTGAGAAAGGCCTGAAAAAAGGTCGTGAAGAAGGCAAGGCTGAAGTGGTACGTAACCTGATCACCAAAATCGGTCTCACCGACGCCCAGGCCGCAGATATTGCCGAAGTACCGAAAGATTTTGTGAAAAAAGTACGGCGGAGGCTGAATAAGTAATTACATACATCATGCCGAATAGATTTAATATTTCCTTAAACGGAATGCTGATCTCTGCGATTGTTAGTTAGGATTGCCGGGATTTTTTGGGGAGTGTAAGTACTATTATTTGGTGTGGTCAGTAGTTTCGGAATTTTTTATATATACAATTTTTATTCGCTTCCTACTTCTCATCAATCAACTTACTGTTTTGTAT
>CAYXRN010000068.1:0-17859 GCA_964467635.1 uncultured Chitinophagaceae bacterium
TCCGGGACGAAGTGGTCGACCTGGAAAAAGCGGGCATAAAGATCATTCAGATAGACGAGCCGGCATTGCGGGAAGGGCTGCCGCTCCACAAGAAAGACTGGGCTGACTATCTCCATTGGGCGACAACCGCATTCAGAATAACAGCAAGCGGCGTGACGGATGAAACACAAATACATACGCATATGTGTTATTCCGAATTCAATGATATTATTGAAAACATCGCCGCGATGGATGCAGATGTCATCACCATTGAAACCAGTCGTTCGCAAATGGAATTGCTGGATGCTTTCGCTGATTTCAAATATCCCAATGATATCGGGCCGGGAGTTTATGATATTCATTCTCCCAGGATTCCCTCCAAAGAAGAGATGGAAGCATTGATCAAAAAAGCAGTGAAGGTGATCCCCAAAGAGCAATTATGGATCAACCCCGATTGCGGGCTTAAAACAAGGGGATGGACAGAAACGAAAGCCGCTTTACAAAATATGATGGATGCGGCAAGGGCATTACGGAAAGGAGTAGAAGTCTTGAGTTGACTGTCAGTAGTAGTAACGGCCACAAATTTTTATTTGTGGCCGTTTTTGGAATGGATAAACACGGGTTACCTTATGGTCTGTTGAAAGCAGCAGCGGTAGCCCTCGAAGTCGTTTTTAACTCAGGTAGAGCAACTCCCGGTATTTGGGCAGACGCCACTCTTCGTCATCTACCAAAAATTCTAGCTTATCACAATGATAGCGGATTGGGTCGAAGAATCCTTTTACGTGATCGCCATAAGCAGCAGCCTTCTCTTTTAAATCTTCTATTTTATTGGCTTTCTTTCGGGCGTCGATCATATCCTCGACACCTTCGACAATAGCAGCAATGTGCTCTGAGATTTTTTCCAGTATCCGGCTCTGAGATTTCCAATTTCTTTCCTCCATGTCCAGATCTTTCAACCCTCTGATATTTTCAATCAGGTGATTCTGGTATTTAACCGCAGCAGGAACAATAAAATTTGTGCATAAATCGCCCAGCACACGGGCTTCTATCTGCACCCTCTTAATATAGTCCTCCATAAGAATTTCATACCGGGCATGCAGTTCGTTTTTGGTAAAGATGCCCAGATCCCGAAACACTCTTTCCGCCTTCTCGCTGGTTAGCACATTCAGCGCGTGTGGGGTGGATGTTTCATTGGGAAGCCCTCGCTTTTTGGCTTCCTGTTCCCATTCTTCGCTATAGCCATCACCTTCAAATAAAACGCTTTTTGAGGTTACGATAAAACGTTGTAACACTTGCAAAATGGCAATTTCCTTTTTTTCTCCCTTGGCAATCAACGCGTCCACTTCCTGCTTAAATTTCGTCAGGGTATCTGCCATGATCGTATTGAGAAAAGTCATCGGGCTGGCACAGTTGGCCGTCGCACCCACCGCCCGGAATTCAAACTTATTTCCCGTAAAAGCAAAAGGGGAGGTACGGTTCCGGTCCGTATTGTCTTTAAACAATTCAGGAATACGCTTGTGCAGGTCGATTTTCAGCATGGCCTCGTCCTGTTCATCAAATTTTTTATCAACGCGTGATTCAATCTCCTCCAGAACAGCCGTGAGGTAATGACCGATAAAAACGGAAATAATAGCTGGTGGCGCTTCGTTGGCCCCCAGACGGTAGTCGTTGCTGGCAGAAGCAATAGAGGCGCGCAACAAATCCGCATTGTCATGTACCGCCTTAATGGTGTTAATGAAAAAGGTCAGGAACATCAGGTTCGTCTTCGGCGTTTTACCCGGAGATAACAAATTCACCCCGGTATTCGTGCCCATGCTCCAGTTGTTGTGTTTGCCCGAACCATTAATTCCCGCAAATGGCTTTTCATGAAATAACACAGTCAATTCATGCCTGCGGGCCACTTTACTCATCACATCCATCAGCAGCGAATTGTGATCTACCGCGATATTCACCTCTTCAAAGATCGGCGCACATTCAAACTGGGCCGGAGCCACTTCGTTGTGTCTTGTCTTCAGGGGAATGCCAAGTTTATAACACTCTGTTTCCAGATCCCGCATAAACGTATACGTCCGGTCAGGGATAGAGCCGAAATAATGGTCTTCTAACTGCTGCCCTTTGGCAGGAGGATGTCCTATTACTGTTCGTCCACACTGCATCAGATCGGGGCGGGCATTAGCCAGGCGGGAATCAATTAAAAAATATTCCTGTTCCCACCCAAGCGTAGGCGCCACGGACGTTATATTCCGGTCAAAATAGTTGCATACTTGTGTCGCTATTTTATCCAAGGCCTCAATAGACTTCAACAGGGGGGCCTTGTAATCCAGGGACTCACCGGTATAGGAAACAAAAGCCGTGGGAATGCATAGTGTCCTGCCCAGTCCCATGTCCATGATAAATGCAGGGGAAGAAGGATCCCAGGCCGTGTACCCCCGCGCTTCAAAAGTAGCGCGTAATCCCCCGCTTGGGAAACTGGAGGCATCCGGCTCCTGCTGTACGAGCGAATTGCCGTCAAAATTCTCGATGGGGGTGCCGTCCTCATCTATGCTAAAAAAAGCATCGTGTTTTTCAGCCGTAGTGCCGGTTAGCGGTTGAAACCAGTGTGTGTAATGGCTCACTCCTTTATCCATCGCCCAGGCGCGCATGCCGGAGGCGATCTGACTGGCCATTTTGCGGTCTATTTTCAATCCCAGCTTCACTGAATTGGCCAGGCTTTTGAAAGCCTCGTCAGTCAGATATTCCCGCATAATTTTTCCGGTAAAAACGTTGCTGGCAAAGAAATCAGTAATCTTTGAGCCGTCCAGGTCAGCGCCGTTGCTTCGTTCAGAAATCGGACGGACCGGGGCACCGTACAATTCTTTTAAAGCCGTAAATCGTAAAACTTCCATGAAGATATGTTTTTGGCAAAGAACGATTAAATAATTTTAATATACAACATTTTCTTTGATTTTTTATAAAAAAATAAGATTCATGAAAAAATAAAATCTGTTTTTTGAAAGAACCTAATAATTTTAATTCATTTTACAGAGAATTTATACATATATTTATTTTTCAAACGTGTTAAATTCAAACTGATGACCGACCAGAAGTGAAATGCTAGAAATCTGTAAAATACCCACCTATCCGTTGACAATTAAAAGACCGCCTGGCACCAATCACTCCATATTATCACAGAGACTGGAATATGCTATACAAAACGGGGCGAATAAACGTTTTTTGTTTACTTAGCCGGGGGGCCACATCCGAATCACTTGCCGGGATGCGCTTTTCAGTAGACCATGTTTTACTTAATCAGAGCCATACCGGGTATCAGCCGGGAGAGACTATCCGGCGTTCAGAATATTTTTGTTTTAAAGGCTAATCACCATACACAGCAGTTTTGCCTTATAGGTTTTGTAAAAACCCGGTAATGGGTATTTGCCTGGAATTCATCAAAATGATAACCGACCGGCAGGTTCAGCTACGGTACCACTGCCCACGAAAGCCGCCGAGTATCACAAGCGTAAGAAAGTATTACCGATAGAAAACAAAGGAGCCTTTCTATTTGAGTTCAAACTCCATTTGGACAGTAATGGAAGCCGTCTTGACCTTACTGCTGGTATTAAATGCACCGCCCCAGGTATAGTCCTCTCCACTATACTGTCCGATGATCTGGAAAACCCCCATATTTGCTTTATTCAAGCCTCCTAATTCATTATCGGATTTCTCCGCAATGGTTTGTGCCCGAAGGCGTCCATCTGCCGAAGCTTTAGAAAGCAGGTCTATCTTCAGGTCAGATAATTTAGTATAGTAATACGCAGGTGAAAGGGAATTGAACTCTACTCCTGCCTGTATAAGCCCTGTTATTTCACGGGAAATACTTTCTACCTTGCTGATTTCTTTGGATTGTACTTTTATCTTTTGGGTCAGCGTATATCCGGTGAACTTGCGGCCGGTCATACGTCCGTTGCTGTCATACACCGTTTCATAGTCTTTGGAAATATCCACTGCTGAAAAAATAACCTGATTGAGATCAAGGCCTTTGCTGGATAGAAACTCCTTTACTTTCTTCTCATCCTCCTTAAGCTCGGAATAGGCCATCTCCAGCGTAGACGCCTTTCGGGAATAGGTTCCCTGCCAAACGATCAGGTCACTGGTAAAGTTAACCTTGGCCCCCCCGGTCACAGAAACGGTTTTCTGCTGGCGGAACTTGTAATTGTACTGGTGCCCCAATACGATAGCGGCAATCACAACCGCCAATCCGATGATGAGGGTGGGAAGTATGCGTTTCATGAAAATCGTTTAGCTGGGCAATATACAACAATTATTGCGCACTCAATTCGAATACCGCACTTTGGGCTTCTCCCCGGATGGGGGAATGGATGCCTACGTTCATTAAATAGCTTCCCGAATAAACTTTTCCGGACTCCGGACAACGTGACTTCTTTCCCTCCGATAAATTGATTTCCTTGACCCGGTAGTTTTTATCAGGATCAAGTCCGTTCAGACGTACAGGAAGCGTTACTGGATTTAGTATATCATGCATAGAATACGTAAACACCACAGCACGGTCCTTATCCTCCGCTACATACATCAGGGCTGCACGATTGCCCTCATAAGGGTTGATTAAACGATAAACATCACCATACCACACGATACTTTTAATCTGGTTATAGGTCGCTACTGCCTGCTGAATAAAGGATATTTCAGAGTTACTCAATTTATCAAACTCCATATCAAATCCAAGCTTCCCCATCATGGCTACATCAATTTTGAACTTTAACGAGTAATCGCCGGATTCGGTCACATGGGCGCAGGTGGCAATAGCCGGATATAAATAAGAATAACCCCATTGAATCATAATCCGGTCCATCGGGTTGGTATTGTCACTCGGCCAGAATTCCGTGAAATATTTTAATGCACCGTAATCCACTCTTCCGCCACCACCGGAACAAAGCATCATCGGAAGATCCGGATATTTTTCACGAACGCGTTGCATTACATCATACAGTCCTCGAACGTAGTCTACATAAATCTTCGATTGCACTTTCCCGAGATAGGGTGAATATTCATTAGAAAAAATACGGTTGCAATCCCATTTAAAATACGCAATACCGGGATGTTTTGTCATTAGACCATCTATAATATTATACACAAAGTCCTGTACCTCCGGATTGGTCAGGTCCAATACAAGCTGGTCACGATGATAGTTTTCAGGACGATTAGGCAGTTTGATGATCCAGTCCTGGTGATTTTCATACAATTCACTTTTGGGGTTAACCATTTCGGGCTCAATCCAGATGCCAAACTTCAGCCCACGCGCAGTTGCTTGCTTTACCAGATAACCAATCCCGTGGGGAAGCTTCTTTTTATTAACCTGCCAATCTCCAAGTCCTGCTTCGTCATTGTTGCGCGGATATTTGTTACCGAACCAGCCGTCGTCCAACAGGAACATATCCACCCCGATTTCTTTCGCCTGATCAAAAAGATGGATGAGTTTATCTTCATTAAAATCAAAATAGGTGGCCTCCCAATTATTCAACAGGGTTAGCCTTGGCCCGGTTCCATCCAAAATGCCATAACGGCGCGCCCACCGATCAATATTCCGCGAAGCCTGTCCTTTTCCCTTCGTGCTGTAGGTAAAAATAAAAGCAGGTGTTTCAAAATCCGTTTCAGGTCCTAGTGGATAATCCGAAGCAAAAGGGTTGATTCCAGGAATAATATGCAACTTTCCTTTGTTATCTATTTCAAAAGACAAACGAAAATTACCGCTCCACGCCAATGTACCTGCAAGAACATCTCCCGTATTCTCTGTTGAAGGCCGACCGGCAGACAACAGGAAACCGGGATTTTGATACTTGGTAGCGCGGGTACCCAGCTTAGAGTCAATGATCTTGATTCCGGACGTAAGTTTGTCGGTCTGCACCTGCATTTCCTCGGTCCGATCACCATGAAAATGAGTCAGCCAGTAGTCATCGGCATTCAGGTACAGGTTAGCCGAGCCAAATTCATGAAGCATTACAGGAGCCTTTTCCTCATGATGGATCACGCTCCAGGTTTTAATCACATTCTCCTCATAAAAAGCCTTGTAATACAGGGTTACCTCAAAAGGATATTTTGGATCTTTTAATTTTATCTGTGTGAGTTGGATATCATTTGCTATTTTCTCTGACTGGTGATCTACATATTCCAAGTTTAAGGACGGATTGCCATCTGCATGCGTTACCCGCAATGCGGCATTAAAACGATTCGTCATGCCAGAAGTACTGTACGCCTGGCTGGACCTGTCTACTGCAATGCTCAGGTAATCCTGTTTCCCATTCATTGCCGGCCCGAAATAGGCTTGATAAAGATGATCATCCGCTACTTTAAGTACCAGAGCCACATTCTTAGTATTAACAATAATGGGGGCTTCCTGCTGGGCAAGACTCATTACCGGCAGAGCAAACAATAAAATAATGGCAAAAACACAATTCCGCTGCATAATCACGCTTTTAAGTTATAAATGAAGCATCAAAAATAAGCAGAAAAAAAAAGATATACAATTGCAGCACCTACTATCCACGGAACAAATAACAGCCGGGCATCTTGTGGGAAAATTTTTCGTAAATCTTTGCCCTATACTAAGACAATGAATTGACCTACCGACATCGAAACAAGCAGCCGATGTAAAGCGAAGGACCTTAAAAGGCGTCTCCTCCGATCCGGAAACCGACCCAAAAAATCTAATATAAACGCTCCGTCTTTCACTTATGACACGAAAAGAGACTGTAATTACAACTTTAGTTCTATACTGAGCTAATCAATGGTGTGGGAAACTACTCATTTAGAATATCCAGATCGAATGTATTTTTTCATAATGTATCTGTTATACATCAACGCATAACAAACAGTTAGATCCTTCACGTCTTTGTAATGGCATTCATACATAAATGGACCGGTATAATTTGCTTTATACAACGCATCCAGAATAGCAGTCCAGTCATTCATCCCTTTTCCCGAACAAGGGAAATAATGCCTTTCGTGTGCTCCGTCTCCATCCGCAATATGGACAAATTTCAAGCGATCCCCTAAGGCCAATATTAATTTTTCTGGATGTAAAATATGATTCATATCTACAGCAGCATAGATGCCTTCCGGCAGCCTGTTCATAATTTTCATTGTCTCTTCCACTGTCCTGCATAAGGGGCGCTCATACCTGACTCCACCGCTTTTTACATATAACTTAGGGCCCGTCATATTCTCAATCACCATTGTAGCCCCTATATTGCGAACAGCATCCTTCAACTCCATAACAGACTTTACAAGCTGGTTAACATGTTCTTTTCTGGCATCCAGGCTTAAATACCAACTTGGGTGAAATAAAATAATCTTAGGTTGAAAAACTCGGCAAAACGTCAACACTTTTTTTTGCAGTGCAATCACTTTTTTCCGTTTAGCTTCATCTAAGAGTGAAAGATCAATACCTCTGCCAAAAGGCATATGTATAGCCCAAACCTTAATACCTACAGCGTCTGTTATTTTCTTTACCCGCGCTACCTCTTTTGTTATTTCATTATCACTAAGCACAAAAGTACACTTCTTTCTATCGACCCAATGTCCAACCCCAATCTGAATACAAGAAATACCAACAGACTTAGCATACTGCATCTTCGCCAAAGTAACCTTTGATATACTTGTAGAATACCCTACCTCCAATGGAGCAGGAACCGTACGCTCCTGACCAAATAGTGCATCAGGAGTAAATAATAAAACAGACAAAACAATAAAAGCTAAATTAATACGGCCGATTCTCATTATATCAATATTAAAAGTTTAAAAACAGGACTCTACCTGCACACTTACTTAAAAAGTCTCAAGTCTGGGGTTATATTGAACAGATTTTTCTATAATAAACAAACCGCAAAGGCTTGTCAATTACCATGTTATAATAACATCGGCAATAATAGGTAGATGATCAAGATCATTCAGACTGGTCTTAGGCGCATGAACATCCATAATTTTAATGTTTTTGCTCGTGATAATATTATCAATATTCACATTATGCATCCCTTTGTACCCGGCTGCAGCCGAAGTGCCTCCCGCCGTGGGGAACCAGCCCATATTCCCACCATTCGCCATGTTAAACCCAGCCTTAAGAAATAGCTTCTGGCCTTTGTCCCAAGCATTCATATCACCCATACAGATAAAGTATTCATAATCGCCCAACAAATGTATCAAATCCTTAAGTGCTTTATCATGCCATTGTTTCTGCCACGGAATATGTGTGGAAATGATATGAATTACTTGATCTCCTACTTTTAGTTCCCCTATAAGCGCATAATATTCGCCAGCCCATTCAACTTGGTGTAAATTGGTTAATTTGAAATTTGTAGCAATTCCGTTATATATCCATCTGTTTTGCTGTCCAAAATAAACATGGGAATAATATGGATCTAAAAGCTCCTTCTGGGCATTATAAACACTATCCTTATCAAAAAACTTATTCCACTCATTCACAACAAATAGGTCTAAGCTTTGCTTTCCAATCCATCGCTTCCAATTACTTAGTTCTGCTTTAGACATTTTCTCACTGCCCTGAAACCCACCAAGTCTCCCCTGATTAAAATGACCTACATTATATGTTCCCACTTTTAGCTTAAGGGGAATTGACGAAGGCGTCTGACCATTTATAGAATGATAACAAAATAAAATCGATCCGAATGCAATAAACAGCCTCTTAATCACATCTTTTCTACACATATTTCTTAAAATTTAAAATCAACAATATTAGGATAGTGGTCCGATAAATGGTCGGTTGTGTCGTCTTTGATAATATCGGAAGAAATACAAAATCTGGAAAGGGCCGGGCTCAAAAACACATAATCGTAGCGCACCCCCTGCCATTGGTCAGGATGCTTAAAATACTTAGTTGTAGGAGCTGATCTTTCAAACTTATCATGAAATAAAGTATAAGAATCCGTATATCCCATATCTAGTAGCGTATTGGTAACGGTAAAATCTTGAGTAACATTAGGTTTCATCTCGCTCATAGCATCATGCCAATTCGTGCTATAGGTATTCTTATTAAACTCAGAAAAGGAATTAAAGTCACCAGCGAAAATAGTATAAGAATTGGAGGAAAAAAACTTGGCTTTTGCCGCAAGTCCTTTCATTTCTTCTATTCTCTTCGTTAAAGAACCGGGAGATAAGTGCACAGTAAAAATATTTATACCCAATACCTGAGCAAGTATACATCCGTGAACAGACCCCTTCATCTTTAGCTTTTCTATTCCCTCAATGGGGTATTTAGAAGAAATTCCTACAGGGTAATTATCTATTTTATACATCGCAGAATAAGGGTGATGATATTTTTTGGCCAACCTACTCAGTGACTGTAGCGTAAATGAGTTTAACTCCTGGTAACATATAATATCAGGATCATGTCTTTTAACCCAATCGATAAAAAGTCGCCTCTTTTTGTCACTCTGTTGTAATCCCTCCAAAACATTATAACTTAACAAGCGGAGCTTCCCTGAAAATCGTTCTATTTTATCAACCAAAAGAGATGTATCACCCTGCAAGATAGAAAAAGTAATAGGCCGAGGTAAGACTAAACGGCCTTCAGCTAAAACGCTATATTTTCCAGGTTCTAATTTATCTACCTGAAATTTTCCTGATGTGTTTGACCGACCAACAGCCACAACTCCCGTTTCCGTAGAGGAAATACGCTTAATCGTCAATTTAATGTCGCTTATACTCTTTCCCGTAGAGTCTACTACATGCACAACAATGGAGCCGAATTTAGAAGGTAATGATTCTGAGTTTTTCTTATTGCAGGACCCACTAATTAATAATAAGCCAAAGACTATTATTATAAAATTTAACAAAGCAGGTTTTCCTATTTTTAATGTTAAATACTTCATCGATATTTTTACCTTACTTATTATACTTTATAGATATATATCCTAAATGGTTTATATCTTTATAATTAATTTCTCCCGAAGATTCACTCTGCTTACTTGTAACCCGCAAGCGTATATAAAGTGTCGGTAAATTCGATGCCCCTATAGGTAACTGGAAACTATAGCTTTTAAATCCTGGCAGCTGGGTATATAACGTATTTCCCCAGCTGGTCACATCGGGAAAAGTAAAATCAGTCACCTTATTCCATGACCCGGCAAGTCCAGTAGAAGACCATTCCAATGCCCAAAATTTAGGTCCTCCGACGTTGTTATTTCCATCGAACTGTATCGATAGGGGTTTATTGATACCAAGAGATGAAGTTTTAATTAACCAATAGTTGCCTTGATCTTTGGAGTCATCCCACCAGTTCTGCGCACCGAAGGCACCGTCGTCTACTACTCCTTTGCCTGCGGTAGTCAGCCCATTGTAGTCGACAGTACTGTATATCCCGTTAAGCGTATAGTTCGGATCTGCCTGACTTTTGCTAAGTATACCACTTCCTACATCTGGAATCAAAGGATTTAGCGCATCAGTAATTGCATTATCGTCATATTCCTTTTTAAACCGACTCCATTTGACCAAAATCCTGGAAAAACCATCATCCTGGTCCATTGCCAGGTCAATATCACTTCTCTCCATCGGACGAATCTGATATTTCCCTATATTACCATATCTAGGCAGGTTTTCATGTACCAAGATGCCTTTAATTTCACCCGATCCCATAGGCACGTGCTCCCCATTCCTCCGATAGGGAACATCATAATTAATTAGCATATACATATCGTTACCATTGATATCTCTTACATTCATTGCATAAGTATCCGACCTCCCACTATATCCCTCATTGATATTAGAAAAACTTCCATCCGGTATAGATATCTCCATTTGTTTTAAAGTCACATAAGTAAATAAATCTTGATCTGTTAAGTCTTTGATATAAACTTCGCGAGACTCCAGAGAAGCCGGATTATCCTTTACAGAAATAACATTTGTTTCCTGAACATTCTCCAAAACGACAAAATCAGGATTACTGTGTTTGACCACCGTTAGATCTTTCAGCCACAATTTGACGATAGTGTTCCTTTCAAATACATTCTCGGTTTCTGAACTAGTAACAAGCTTCAATCCATACTTTCCATCCATACTTTGAATATAAGCAGTGCGGTAATTAATACTTTTATTAATATGCGTTTTATCTGAATTTGGATTACGAGCCATATTCGGATTATCTTTATCGCTTATGACAATCCCTTTGATATAGTAATTATCGTCTACCTTACCCGGTACCAACATTGTTTTTACATAAGAGAAAGTCTGAAGTTCTGCACTCTCCACAACTGATTTTTGCACAACAACTACAGAATCCTTTAAAATATCCCCTATCGCATCTTTAAAGGAAACAAATATCTTCGCCACCCGCTTGTTTATCTCGTTTTTTATAATCGTAAATTTCAGCTGTCCATTTTCTATTTTTTCGTTTTGGATCCAACGTTCCCCATCAAGTAGCTTAATAGAATACTTAAGTAATTCAGCCGGGACATTTGTCTGAATAGGGATCGCTTCATCTACACTATTTGACTTCACTATAATACTATCTTTAACCATACTCACAAACGCATCTCCCTCCTGTTTAAACCGGACCGTATCTGTTTCATCATTCAAACTAACCGCAATTTTTGCAATTCTTGGAAGATTCCCCGCGTTGCTCTCGAAATGAGCCGTTATAATATTTTCTGAGCCATTCATTTTATTATCGATTGTGAGCCATTTTATTGTGGAATCAGCTATTTTAGCATGCCATACTCCACTCGCATATATCTTAATCCCCACGGCACCTGAAGAGTCCCCTACTCGCATAATTTTTGGAACCACTGTAAGATTAGTATATTCGGGAGCTTGCACTTCCTCCTTTTTGCATGAAAAAGAAAGCGTAAAAAGCAACGCTGTAGTTATTAATAATAAGACGAGGCTATATTTATGTACAATATTTATTTTCATGATATATAAATATTTAAATGGCGAAAAACTGATATCTCAACACTAAAGTCCTCTACTCCATTTTTATCAGGAAATAGGTAATAGAGAGATCAGGACTAATATTGGCTCCATCCACTGATACAATTTCCAGAGGAATCATATATTGAGATTTTGAGTCAATTAGTTTCTCTTTGTTAATTGTAATATATAAGGGTTCAGTCGATAGCTTACCTTTAGGAATCACTGCCGATAATTTGCTGATCTCGTAACTGCCTTGGGGAGCAGGTATATAATGAGTATTGTTTTTAATATTATATACCTCAGTCAATGAAGTATCTACACTAAATGTAACTTTAATATCTCTATCAGGATAATCAGGCCCTCCATAATAGGCTCCAAAAATAACCCCCTGAGACGTATCAAGCCTAGCTTGATTATAAACATCAGGATTATCCAGTGCTTGTGGCATATAAACGTTAACATAGTCTGCAGGATGGGCAATCTGGGGATCATACTCACATGCAGCGAAGATCAACAACAGCAGCAACGTGGTTAGCACTCCTTTTGTATTCTGTATTAATTGCATAAAATCATTTTTTAAAAGCCAGTTTATATTATGATTCCAATAAATTCGTGTAACTCACCAGCCGGGATTTTGTACCATGTTGTCATCTCTATTCATCACTACCTGTGGAATAGGAAATAAATAATAATTTGGAAGAAATATACGTGTTTCAAAAACTGTTCTTTTGTAAAAATCATTTCCGTCAGCCATTATATTCATTCCATAAAAAGGACCTCCATCTGTTTCCTCCGCGATTTTCCATCTTCTGGTATCGAAATAGCGCTGTTTTTCAAAGCACAGCTCAACTCTTCTTTCACGATGGATGGCCTTTCTCATGGCAGCTTGACTAGCAGGAACGGGTAATGCATTTGATCCATCTCCATATTGAGGTATTCCGGCCCTTTCCCGAATCTTATTCAAGTACTTCAGTATATCAGGATTGCCAGGGTCATATTCATTTAAAGCTTCTACATAATTTAATAGTATCTCTGCGTACCTAAACATTAGTGTAGGCCGGTGAATATACTTTGATGCTGATGGATTTGCGAACGGACTGATGCGTTTCTTCCAAAGATATCCAGTAGCCGAATGCTTTCTTGATCCGGCAGCACCTGAATTACCATGATAAAAAAGCTCAACTGTTTTTATACCAAGGCTACTGGTCGTATTCACCCAAACACTACCATTATAAACTATGTCCGCATAAAAACGAGGCTCTCTATTTACATACATGTTATAAGTCTTTCTGGATTGAGGGTCTCCTGGCGCCTGAAAATTCGTAAATCCAGCTTCAGAATACCCGGATTCAGGATTAATAATAGGTGAACCATCAGAATTATAACCCAGTATGGCCGGACGTCCATCAGCCATAAAAAAGGCGTCCACTAATTGCTGCGTTGGCCCCGAATTAGAGTATCCGCTACAAAACCTCGGGCTAAAATATCGGTCATAATACCCGATGTCTCTCATGGATGCGAAAATCCATTCATTATTCCAAGGCTTTAAGGCCACATTTCTCACCGACAAATAAGGACTAAAGCTTCCATCATCACCATTTTCCCTATATAAGTGAAATATGCCAAGATCAATAACGTCTTTTGCAGCATCCGCGGCCCGTTTCCACTTACTTTTATCATATTGTTGACTAAAAAGCAGCGTTCCATCCGGATTCTTGGTTCCAGCATAGTCGGTATTCCCGTTGAACAACGGACTGGCTGCATACAAAAGTACCCTACTTTTTACTGCCATACACGCTGCTGCAGTAGCTCTTCCATAATCGGCTTCAGATTGATCTGTAAAATTCATTGGCAGATCTTTTGCGGCCATATCAAGCTGACTTACAATATAGTTCACACAGGAGTCATACGGCGAGCGCTGTAAATGCAATAACGGATCATCTGAAGGTGCATCAACTGCAATAGGTTCATCGGGAAGAATAGGGATTGGACCATACTGTCTTAAAAGACAGAAATAAAAAAAAGCCCTTAAGAAACGCGCTTCCGCAGTATACTGTCTGATCAGGTGTTCTCCGTCAGCCAAGCCTAATATTTCTTTATTATTCCCTATGTGCTGTATGAAATAGCTTGCTGAACGAATGGCTTTGTAATAGTCATCCCAGAAAAAATAATATCCTGAACTCGGAGTCCAACTTCCCAAATTTATAAGAGAGGAAGCATATTTCCAATTTCCAGGCAAATTGAAAATTACATCCATCTCATCTGAGGTACATTCAAAAGGATCCCAGGTGGGTACATCCCAAGTCTGTCTTATGGTCCTATAAATATTTGCAAGGTATTGCTCTGATAGTTTCTTTTGCTGAAACACCTGATCAATAGTCAACTTATCGTCCGGGACCTGATTTAAGAAGTCCTTCTGGCAAGCAGTTATTGATACGGCCAGTAGCAACGTAATAAATGCTTTTAATCCTTTAATCATAATGATTTATTTATTTCTCTCGATAATAGTTATTATAACCTGGCCTAGAAGCGAAATCCCAGTCCAACAGAATAGGTTTTTATATTGGGGTAAGTTGATCCGTTACCATTTCCAAGTTCTACATCGTACAGTTTAAAAGGAGTAAACGTAAGCAGATTGACACCTTCAAGAAAGACATAAGCATCATCTAAATGCAGTTTTTGTACAACGGATTTGGGGATTGTATAAGACAACTGAGCACTCTTGAGCCTGAGATATCGTCCATTTTTTAACCACCACGTACTTGGTTCATAGTTATCATTTAGAGTCCCTCCCATTAATCTGGGATAAAAAGACTCCGGATCGGGATCTTCGGGCGTCCAACGATCAGTAACATTACTAAATAAATTACCCACTTCCGGTCCCAGGGAAAAGGGTAAAAGCCCAGTACCTGAAAGTATGATGTCCACATTACCTACTCCTTGAAATAAACCCGAAAGACTAAAGTTTTTATAGCTAAAGGAAAAACCAAGACCATAGACAATTTCTGGGATATCTCCATATCCTATAGGAACGACATCATAAGAATTAATCTTTCCATCTCCGTTTATATCCTTAAACTTAATATCTCCGGGCCTCACATCTCCATTTTGCCTCGGACTATTAGCTATTTCTTTTTCACTTTTAAACAATCCAAGTGCAATATAACCAAAGCTTTGACCCACTTTTCTTCCTTTATGCTCCATCCACGGATATTTATATTTTGGCCGGTCATCTTCAATTACTTTATTTCGGGTCCAAGTAAAGTTACCGATGAGTTGAAAATGAAGTGCTCCTATGTTATCATGCCAGGTAAGCGTACCATCAAAACCATGATTATTAATAATCCCCACATTTCCATAGGGCTTATTTCTTAACCCCATATAGTAAGGAAGAGAGTTTCGACGCCGGAATATTCCGCTTCTATGTTCCTTAAAAAGATCAGCCTGCAGGATTAGCTTACTATTAAATGCTTCAATATTTACTCCTAGGTTGGTTTTCTTTGCCGTTTCCCAGGTAACATCAGAGGCATACTCTCCGATATCCTTTCCATCTATATAGTTATCTCTGGTTATTCCAAACGAATATCCATCTGTGTTTGCAACGGTTCCGATATATGCAAATCGCCGTCCTATAATTTTTGCACTTCCCACAAGTCCATAAGAAAATCGCAATTTAAATAACTGGACTACATCTTCTAGCGGTTTAAAAAACTGTTCTTTTGAGATAACCCAACCTGCGCCTACAGACGGGAAAAACCCGTAACGATTATTGGGGGAAAAATTCTCTGAGCCATTATACCCAAAATTAAATTCTACAAAGTATTTATCGCTATATCCATAGGTAGCTCTGCCAGCCAGGCCTTTGAATCTATAGGGCAAAGACTGAACCACATTGCTAGCCTCAGTATTTAATTTATCACTTTGGTTGTAAAGCAGCATGGCGCCTACATGATGTTTTCCAAAGCTATTTGAATAATTAATCCTAAGTTCGTTATACAGCGTTCTGGTCCCATTATTTGATCTGTTATAACTTAAATATTCAGAAGCCCTGTCCGGGTTAGTTTGTTGCATAATTAAATTCCCTAGACTATCTCTTCCTGTCGCAATATAGGTTTTGGGTTCTTTCGTTCTTTTCATACCCACCAGATTATAAGTATCAAATGCAAATTTGGCATTTATTGATAACCCTTTGATCCAAAAACTTAAATCTTGCTTAACTTGAAGATTAGATGCCAAAGAAGTTCTCCAATAATTATTATATCCTGTTTGTGTAAGTGCAGCATACGGGTTTCTCATCCTATAAGTAAAAGGAGCAGAGAACTTACCATTTGAATACTGTCCAGGCAAATCAATGGGATTTAAGAAATAGGCGTCGTAAAATATTGTATTATAATCAGTTCCTGGATAATTTATGTTGGCCAGATGGCCGCGAACACCTAATAAAAGTGTAGTAGAATTAGTAGGGTTAACTGTCAAATTAGACGTCAAGTTATAACGTTTATACCTTCCCTGAGAACTATACTTTTGCAAAGAATCCTGTGCATATAGGCCAGTTACAACATATTATCTCAGTCCTACAAAATACTTGGCCTTTTGCGAACCGCCACTTATATTCAGATTGGCATTACGGGTATGTCCAAATTTTCTGAAAATCATTCCGAACCAATCCACATCGGGATACAAGTCGGGATCTACATGATTCCTGGTCTTCTCAATGGCTTCTTGCTGGTAAACAATCTGTCCACCGCGTAAAGTGGAGGCTTCATTAACCATTTCCATGTAGGTAGCACCGTCAGTAAATTCAGGCAATTTTGTAAATGTTGATATCCCTTCATTGTAACGGAATTTAAAAACGGGTTTCCCGACTTTCCCCTTTTTGGTCGTTATTAATATAACTCCATTAGCTCCCCGCACTCCATATACAGCGGTTGCAGCTGCATCTTTTAGTATTGAAAAGCTTTTTATGTCTTCCGGATCAATCTCATCAAAACTACGAGGCACACCATCTACCAAGACCAAAGGTTTACTCAGACTACTGGAAAAAGTGGATATCCCTCTGATCCAGATGTCTGCTGCATTTTGACCAGGCGCACCACTTCGTTGTACGGAAATCACTCCCGCTAACCTACCAGCCAGCGTTGTACTCAATTTAGCTGTTGGCAATTTTAGTTTAGCTACATCGACTGAAGATTGAGAACCAACCATGCTAATCTTCTTCTGCTTACCGTACCCCACTACAACGACCTGATTCAGGCTCCCTTCGGTTGCAGTCATTATGACATCAAGATCTACACGATTTCTTACTGATAGGGTCTGCGTTTGATAACCAATATAGGAAAACATTAAAGAGTCCGTAGGCTCTACTTGAATAGAATATTTTCCTTCCCCATTGGTGATCGTACCTCTGGTACTGCCAACAACCTGGATGGAAACACCAGGCAACGGATTACCCAGCTCATCTTTCACAATACCACTAATCATAATTTGCGCTACAGTTGGCACTTTAGATATAGCGTGCTGTTCTTTTTTATGGATAACTATTTTATTGCCAACAATGGCATATGCAAGCGAGGTCTCCGAAAGTAACTGCTCCATCACATAATGCAGACTCTTATCTTTTACTTTCAACGCAACCTTCTGGCCCAGCTCGGAACGGGAACTGTAGATAAAATCCACCCCAGTTTCTTTATGCAACTCATGAAGCACCACTTCAAGTGGCTGTCCTTTAATATCTACGTTAACCTTTTGGTCCATAATCCCTTGTGAATCAGCGGGGAAAGCAAACGCCATCTGAAGGGAAAGCAAGGCCATTAACAGGCCGGCAACAGCACCTCTCATAATAAGAAGTTTGAAATGGTAATAATTACAGTAAAAATGCATACATTTGGGTGTTTATTCGTATTAATTACGTTAGGCCCTTCGACAAGGTGGCAGCCTTTCGAGGGGCTTTTTTAGTGGCTT
>CAYXRN010000069.1:0-17796 GCA_964467635.1 uncultured Chitinophagaceae bacterium
TGATCGAGTGGTGAAAGCGCATACGGAGAAAGCAACAACGGCCAGAGTGAGAAAGAATTTTTTCATTATAAGAAAATTTTAGTGAATAAAAATTGCTTGGTGTTTTTAAATGTTAATTATTCATGTTCCAAAAACTCTGCCAAAGTTAAAGCTTTTTTAAAAAATGACCTGAATATCTATGTTGTCGCCTCTATAGTTTCTTTTGTTTCGAGGATCTTTCGATCCTTTTTTGCTCTTTGTGCCAGATAAAAGTAGCCCAAGATACCGGCGATAGTCGAGGCCACCAGAACGGATATCTTGGCGATGTCCTGAATCTCTATTTCACTAAAGGCAAGGGTGGAAATAAAGATGGACATCGTAAACCCGATTCCGGCTATCATTCCGACCCCGGTCATTTGTTTCCATGTCGTTTGATCGGGTAGCGCGGCGATTTTCAATTTGGTGGAAAGGAAGGAGAATAAGAGAATGCCTACCGGCTTACCAATGACAAGTCCCAGTACAATACCTATAGTTATAGGTGATTCAATGATGTGACCCATTTGATCCGGGAAAATGATAGCCGTATTTGCCAGTGCGAATAACGGCATGACGATAAAGTTCACAAAATCAGTAAGCTTACGTTCCATATCAGCGATTCTGGAAACGGGAATACAGAAAGCCAGTAAGACGCCTGCAATCGTAGCATGTACGCCTGAATTTAAAATGCAATACCACATAACCAGTCCGATAAGGACATAGGGGACCATATTTTTTACTTTTAGCCGGTTGAGGATGACTGCAATAACCGTTGCCCCCAAACCGATCAATAAGTAAGTCAGGCTTAAATTGGACGTATAGAAAATGGCGATCACCAAGATTGCACCGAGATCATCGATAATCGCTAAGGCAGCTAAAAATATTTTAAGCTGAATCGGTGCTTTTTTACCCAGCAGGGAAAGTATGCCCAAAGAAAAAGCAATATCGGTAGCCATCGGTATCCCCCAGCCATGATGATATGCTGTTTGTCCATTAAAAATAAAGTAGAGGAGTGCCGGGACGACCATTCCTCCCAGAGCGGCACAAACGGGCAGCATGGATTTACGCAGGGAAGCCAGTTCACCGATGATGAGTTCCCGTTTTATTTCCATTCCCACCAAGAAAAAGAAAACCGCCATGAGGGCGTCATTGACCCAATACAGGTAATTATGTGGCAAATGGATGACGGGTCCGGTATGCGTCTCTGTATTCCAGAAGGCCAGATAGGCATGCTGGGAGAAATCCATGTTAGAAAGAAAGAGCGAAACAATCGTACAGGCGATCAGAACGATCCCTACCGCCCGGCTGTCATTCATGAATGTACGTAGCGGACTGATAAGTTTTTTCCTAATGTTGTTTAGGCGCTGTCTGGTCGAGTGTGTTTTCAGGTCGTTTTTCTGGTCTGGTATCATGAGCTGTAGTTTTTGTTTCAAGCAGGTCGTATTTTGACCTGGGCCTCCTTTCGGCTTCCCATTCAAATCCTTCTAAGCGGGATTCTTTTTCCGTTACCTCCAGTGGGTTGGAAAATGTACCGGAGACATCCTTATAAAAAACAACCTTGTTCAAATGATTGTCCTTAAAAAACAGCCGCATCGAAGAGGCGGTTGTGTGATTGACTCCTACAAAAGCACCGTCGTCTTCTTGTGCATAATAAATACATTCTGCGTTGCCTTCTACTTCCATCCATTCCAACTGGCTGCTGTCATTAAAGTAGCCGGTAATAATACTTCCCTTAATCTGGTTGTATTGGTTTGGGCCTGCCTTATTGATGATCATGGCATTTTGTTGCAACAGCAGTCGGGAGGCTTGTTGATTATTGGTAATCAAAACAATCGTATCACCGGTCAATTGGGTCTGTCCGGTCCACAGTACCGGGTCGCCGTAAAAGTGAAAGGCTGAATCCACATCCGAATAATAGAGGCTGTCTGCGGCTCCCTGCAGCGAATCCGAGTATAGCTTCACATGATAGTAGGCGATTATATTTCTGAGCTCGGATGAATCCGTTTTCCCTGTTTTGACCTGGCCCGTGTCTACCGGCAACCCGGTCATCTTTTTCGGGTTAACGGGTCTGGTTGTATCAGCTGTTTTGGTGGTTTGATGGCCTCGTACCACTGGTAATTCGAGCGAAATATGAGTAGGCACGGGTATCGTATCGGCTGCGGAAATCCTTTGAATAACCGGTAATGATAAAGGTAGATTGAAAGCGCTGTCAGCTGCAATCGAACCGGGTATTCGTCTTGCCGCTGAATCCGGTTGGGTGGCCAGGGAGTCCTGATAGTTTTGTACTACCGGATTATCGGGCTTAATGTACACATAGGACAGCGAATCGGCGGTAGTATCCGTTGGGGCTTCCTTAGGAAAAACAGGCCCGGAAAACAAGGTGTCACTAGCCACGAAAAGGCTGTCTTTTTTCTGCACAAGTATCAACAGTGGCTTCTTGGTAGCGAGAATGGTTTGTTTTTGCCGGTTGGAAATAGCATAGTCGGATTTAACCGTTACCTGCCCGGCGGTATCTGTCCAGTGCACATTTCCAAAAGCTTTCCCAATTCCGGTTGTCTTACTGAAATTTAAAGTATCGGCGGTTAGTGTCCCGGTACTGTCAACAATGGAGGGGTTGCTACACAAATGGGTGTATTGTTCGTCTGTATTATAATAGCCACAGGAGGTGTAAATGATCGTTTTGCCGGTGTTGATAGCGGTAGGGGCGAGGAAAGTCGCAATATGGGAACGGGTGTTGTAAAGCAGGGTGTCTGTGGTGAGCGTATATTCAGGGTTGTTAAGTTTTACATTGTACTTAAAATAGACGTCTTTGGTATCGGCATAGTAATAACCAAGTAGGCTTGTTAGCACGGTTTCTTGGTTGACCAACTTTCCCCCATTTGTATAACTGCCTACATGGCTGTTCATGTCATAAGTCAGATAATCCGTGGTTAAGATCATGTGGCCATCCGTCATCTTTACATTATTTTTTAGGGTAGCTATTTTGGTATTGCCTTCATAATGCAGGAAATCAGCGTAAGTATTTATCGTATCCGCCTGGTTGATATGAATATGTCCGTAGGCGTCGATCGTGTTTTGATATAGATACCGCAAGGCGCTGTCGCAACTGAAAATGGTGCCGCCTTGTTTTAGTCGCACATTGCCGATCAGCTTTTGCATTTGAGAGGAATCTCCTTCTTTGCCCTGAATACCTAAGAGAATATCGGCATTCAGGAGGTGAATCACCTGCCCGGTATCTTTTACGGGTTGTGGATCAGGAAAGGAATCTTGTGCTGAACTACTCAACGGCAAGAATCCGATGAACAACAGGCCTGTAACAATCAGCCGGTATATGTAATATTTCCTGAACATGCATCTATATCTCGGAGCGTAAAACCCATTGGCCTTTAGATGGGGCGTAAGCGACTCCTTTACACTTACATTGTGAAATAATCTTTGTCTGTTTATCATACACCATGGCCATTTGGCAAGATAACCACCTTGTTCCGGAAAACTTTCCGACGTGTAAAACCATAAAAGTAAAGAATCTTTGCATTATGATATCCGAATTTTGCCTATCAAACAATCATAGTGGGTGTGTGGGAGTAGGCACGCGAAATAAAAATGACATTTAACCGTTCGGCCAGGAAAAAGCGAAGGCCTCCCAAGGGCCGGGCATTCTTTAGCGGTTCCGCAGCTCACTTCAATGTGGTGTCAGATGGTAGCGGCCTCGAATCGCTTTTGCGTCCGAAAATGGAAAAATGGACATAACGTTTGGGGTTGAGCCGCAGATCTTCCATGAGCAAATTCAAATTGTAGGTAGCTGACTTCAGGTTGTTGTATAAATGGTCGTCATTCATCAACAGACCGAGTGAACCTTTCCCTTCGTTGACTTTAACAAGGATCTCGTTCAGGTTGTTAACAGTTTTATCCAGGTTATTAACGGTCTCCGCCAGATTGGCGTTGGCTATGGAGGCGGTAGCTTTTTGTGTATTGTCCAGTATCTGATTAATGTTATGGTTTTGCGCGTTAATGTTGGCCATAAATTCATTAAAGCTATTGACCAGCTTGTCCAGTTTGGCGGAAGTAGCGGAAAAATGTTGCATGGTCTCGCTGAGCGCGGCGATACTGTTGCGAAGATTTTTCTGCGTTTTTGAATCCAGGGTAGAATGTACGTCCGTTAACACACTGTCCATAGCGCCTAGCGTTGTCTGTATCTTCCCGGCGATGGGTTCCAGCTTGTCGGAAAGCTTGGCTGCCATAGACTGGCTAACAGCGGAGGCGATCGTGTCGTTGTTCTGTAAATAGGTATTGGCATTGCCAAAGTCGAGAACCACCGCTTTACTTCCCAGCAGA
The DNA here is from genome assembly GCA_964467635.1 of uncultured Chitinophagaceae bacterium. GTDB lineage: Bacteria > Bacteroidota > Bacteroidia > Chitinophagales > Chitinophagaceae > FW021-bin31. Next base: position 4,351 of record CAYXRN010000069.1, read on the forward strand.
TCAGAACTGACGATGCGGGCAACGGAGTTCGATGGAATCTTTATATCGGATTTGATGGACAGCTTGACCAGAATGGATCCTGCGCTTTCGTTCATCACCTCAAGGCTGGAGACGTTACCTACTTTTAATCCGTTTACTTTGACCGGATTGGCTGATGCGAGTCCATCTACATTATGGTAGACCGCATATAAAGTGGTGTCTGAGGAGAGGATCTCATTTCCCTTCAGCAGGTTAAACCCCAAGATTAGCAGGACAACAGCAATTACTAAAAGGGCTCCGACTTTGGTTTCATTAGCTATTTTCAAAATAAAAAATTTTGTGAATGAGCAAAAGTATAAAAATTACAGCTCCTTTCCGGTTTATTGTGACAAATAGATCCGATTTGCACTAATTATCCAGCCTTTGATCGTTCTTATAGGTTACAATGAAGGCGTCTTTGTAACCCATCAGCTTCACACGGTCTAATTTTGCAGCAGCATCCTGGTAGGTTTTGTAATTACCGAGCAGATAGCGATACATTTTTTCATTGTTTGCCCGTATGGCCTTTCGCTCTACCGGGTCGTCCAGTTTGCTTAACTTTTGGTTGTCCGGATCCAATTTTTTGCTGGTGGCAAATAGTTGAATTTTATAATGGAAAGCCGGGTAGGCGGTAGAAGAAGCGCTCTTATCCGGATTTGCTCCCGCCAGTAATTGCTCATTGGTGACGCCCCTGAGCCCTGCCAGGTAGTTGACAAACGCTTTGTAAATGCAGGAAGCGATTTCATCTTGGTTGTTATTGAGATACCTTTCCTCCTCCGAATTGGAAATAAAGCCGGTTTCTATCAGTATACTCGGCATGGCCGTTTCGTGCAGCACCCATATGCCTTCTCTGGTCCTTTGTTTTACATCCCTGTTGATCCGGTTGACCTTGGCAAATTGCGCTTCTACGTCCGCGGCTAACACCAGGCTTTGCCGCATATAGGAATGGCGTACGGAATTCCAGAAAATAGCATTGACCGCTGTTCCAGAGGAATCCGAAATCGCCTCATATTCCGGATCATCCAGCAAGGGGGCATTGTCTTTTAGGGCCTTGCTTTTGTCGTCATTTTTCCGCAGGTCCCATACGTATACTTCAGTTCCCTTGGCGCTTCTGTTCGCTGCCGCATTGCAATGAATAGAAATAAAGACATTTCCGCCCATTTTGTTGGCGAAGTTAGCACGGTAATGCAAGCCTGCGACTTTATTGGTTTTGTTGCCCGGGACGATATCGGTTGTTCGGGTATAAATGACCTTTACCCCGGGAATACGGTCAATCAATTTGCCTGTTTTCAGGCTGATGCCCAGGGCAATCTCTTTTTCGGTCGAATAGCGGCCTCGCGCCCCGGGGTCAAAGCCGCCATGGCCGGGATCGATAATAACAATAAACGGATCTTCAGGGTTATCAGGACGAACTCCTTGTGCATTTACAAAGAATGGAATTCCTGAAACCAGTATTAATAGCGCTGTTTTAAATGCTGCTTTCGATAATGTCATAAATTGCTGTCCCATCTTATATTATGCTTATCAAAGATTATTCCGCAAAAATAAGTGGTTTTTGAGAATAATAAATGGATCACAAGGGATTGCAGGGCAGGATAAAGAGGGAGAAATGCGGGAAATCTCGTAGGTTTGTGCCCTAATAATATGGCCCTTTTGGATCAAATCAGATTTTATTATAAAGCGATGCCTTTTCACGTGTTATGCTGCATGTTCGTGGGGGCCTGCCTTCTCTTGCCGAACAGGAGCAGAGCGGCTGTTGTGAAATCGACTGGGGCGAAAATTATTGTTCATACTCCGGCAAATATGCCCGGCTATTCTTTTGAAAGCAGAAATCATTCTTTTAACGCGATCTTAACACTTGTCCGGGTGGATAAAAAGGATACGCTTCCGCAAGGCAGCGATCAGCTGGTGACCATTGACAACGGTTACATTGCTGATACTGTTCCGCTAACGAAAGATTCAACCAAAATTGCAGCTGATTCTGGTCAGCTTGCCCAAGATTCGCTAGTCGATACGCTTGGGATCAGATTGTCCAAAGATACGTTAAGTGGTATGGTGGAATATGAAGCCCAGGATTCGGTGGTGTTGAATATCCCGGGAAAGACATTCCATTTATATGGAAAAACGACCACTATATTTAATGATGTCAATCTGAAGGCTGCCAGGGTAGATTTCGATCAATCAACCAATATGCTGAAGGCGAAATATGCCATTGATTCCGGCAGGCATGTGGGCGCGCCTATATTTACACAAACGGGGCAGCAGCCCTTCCAGTCTGATTCCATGATTTACGATTTTAAATCCAAAAAAGGAAAAATATTTAATACGGTATCCAAACAAGGGGAAGGGTTTTTATACAGTGATCAGGTGAAGCGGCTTCCTGACAATAGCATTAATAGTCTTTCTGCCTTTTTTACCACCTGCGACCTTGACCCACCGCATTTTGGCTTTCATGCTAAAAAAGTGAAGATTATCCCTGATAAAGTATTGATTTCCGGGCCCGCGAACCTTGAATTTGAGGGCGTGCCAACTCCACTGTTTATTCCTTTTGCCATATTCCCTTTGTCTCACGGCCAGCGTACCGGCTTATTGCCGCCTACCTATCAAGTAACGCAGCAAAAGGGTATTGGACTGGTCAATGGCGGATATTATTTTGGTTTTGGCGACTACATGGACTTGACGGTAAGGGGGGATATTTATTCCTACGGCAGTTGGGGGCTGACTTTAAACCCCCGTTATTATAAACGGTATAAGTATAGCGGTTCCTTTATGTTAAGCATCAATTCTACCCGCTTTGGCGATCCCAAGACACCGGATTTTACGCATTCCAAGGATTTTAGAATTACCTGGTCACACAGTATGGACAGCAAGGCGCATCCCGGGGTGACTTTTTCCGCCAGTGTAAACGCGGGAACTTCTACCTACAATTATTACAACGTTACCGATGCACAAACAAGGTTAAATAACATATTAAATTCTTCTATAGCCTTTTCCAAGACCTGGAAAGGCACGCCTTTTAATCTGACGCTCAGTGCGAACCACAGTCAGAATACCAGCACACGTCAGGTAGACATTACCCTGCCTTCCATGTCGTTTAATATGAATACCATATATCCCTTTCAACCTAAAGATTTTGTAGGTACGCCCAAGTGGTATCAAAAAATAGGGGTAGGCTATTCTTTAGACCTGCGGAATTCGGTTCATTTTATTGATACGGCTTTCCTGGGCCCCGATTTCTTTAAGAAATTTAAAACCGGTATTCAGCACCGCGTTCCCATTTCCTTATCTTTGCCGGCGTTTAAATTCCTGAACATTTCCCCCAGCGTAAGCTATACTGAGCGTTGGTATACCAAGAAGCAAACGTTGCGTTTTAATCCCAAAGCGAATAAGTTGGATACCACCACCCAGTTTGGCTTTTATACCGCCCGTGAGGTAACGACCGGCTTATCGCTGAGTTCTGCGGTTTATGGGATGTTTCAATTCAATAAAAAGAATAAAGATGCAAAGATTCAGGCAATACGTCATGTAATGCGGCCGAGTATCAGCTTGAGTTATAAACCTGATATGAATAAGCAATATTATTATAACGTCCGAGTGGATACTTCTAATAACGTACCCATACAGCGTTTCTCGTATTTTGATAATATTGGTTACGGTCCTTTTTCAGAAGGCAGCTTTGGCGGTATCTCTTTTAGCCTGGATAACAACTTGGAGATGAAAGTGCACAGTGATAAGGATACGGCTAACGGGGGGATGAAAAAAGTAAAGCTCATCGAGGGTTTTGGCATTACAGGGTCTTATAACCTGGTAGCCGATTCCTTTCAGTTATCGCCTTTTTCCGTTTACGCCAGGACTACCTTGTTTAAGAAAGTAAACATATCGGCTAATGGAACCATCGATCCTTACGTCCATAACGCGCGTGGTCGCCGGATTGATAAATACGTATGGGAAAATGGGAACCTTAGCCTGGGAACATTAACCAACGGTTCTATCAGCCTGAGTACCTCCTTCCAGTCCAAAGAAGGGGAGAAAAAGCAGAAACAGCAGGTGGATGAAAACCCGTTGACCAACGACAACAATCCCATGACGAACGTAGAGGAACAAATGCGCAGGAAGAGGGAATATCCGGGAGAGTATGTGGATTTCAGTATTCCCTGGTCCGTTAATTTATCTTACAGTCTTAACTTTAATAAAACCAGAACGCCTGATTATAAAAGAGATACAACTATTTTTGTTCAGTCTCTTAATTTCAGTGGAGATTTCAGCCTTACGCCCAAATGGAAGGTTGGGATAAGCAGTGGTTTTGATTTTATCCATAAACGGCTTACCTATTCTACCATAAATATTACAAGAGACCTACATTGCTGGCGGATGTCCATCAGTATTGTTCCTATGGGCTTTTATAAATCTTTCAGCATAACCATTAGCCCAACTTCGAGTATCCTGCATGATTTACGTATCAACCGCACCAGGCAGTTTTACGATGTGTTTGACTTCAAACGACGATGACTTCTGTTGGGGTACGAGATGGTCTTCAGCTTTTAGCTGTCAGTTCTTCTTTCATCAGGTTGAAAACCTTCTTTTTTAATTCGGGGAGGTCTTGCATCGTCATTCCTGCGACCTGAATGGGTTCCAGGAAGTGCATGGAAACACCATGCGGCCGCGCATAAAATTTTTTTCCCGTCGGAAGAATTTTCCAGGTATTAAAAAGCACGGCCGGGACTATAGGAGTCTGGGTCTCTATGGCCATGGTAAAGGCACCATCGCGAAAAGGTGCTAAAGGTTGGCCTGTCTTGTTACGGGTCCCTTCGGGATAAAGGATAAGATGCATGCCTTTCGCAAGCGTCGACTTCATGGCTGCCAGACTTTGTGCCCTGCTATGAGCGCTTTTTCGGTCAACGAGTATGGAGCCGCTTCTATAGATAAATCCAAAAACCGGTATGCCGGCGAGCTCTGCCTTGGCTAACGTTTTACTTGCTCCCGGCACGCTTGGCGTGGAAACCAAAATATCAAAAAGCGCATTGTGATTACATACGACCACATAGTTTTGTCCTTGTTGAAAGTGGTTTCTTCCTTTTAGCCTTATCCGGCAAAAGACCAGGGTCATCAGTACTTTCATCCAGATGCGGTACCATTTTAGGATGGCCGTAGTCCGTTTAACCTCGTCTTTTAGGGTATAATGACAAATGGCTGTTGGAATAGCAACTAAAAGTATAGTTATAGTAAACCATAATAAAAGCCAAAATGCATACAAGCGTCCTAATATGTTTTTCATACCATCAAATAATAGCCCCTTTAATGTGGAAGTTTGTTTCGTAATGCGGCATATGCCCAAGTCCCCGCAATAGCACTCAACAGGGTGACGATGATAATCGAATAACCTGAGCCGATCTGCGCAAACAAAGGGCCGGGACATGCGCCGGTCAGGGCCCATCCCAACCCAAAAATAAAACCTCCTATAATGTACCCTTGATTAAATTTTTTCCTTGGAATGAAAACAGTAGACCCGTCCAGAGCTTTTATATTGAATCGTTTAATCAGCCATATGCTTAGGATACCTACAGGGATGGCGGTCAAAAATATCCCATACATTTGAAACCCCTGAAAACGGAACATCTCCTGTATCCTATACCAGGAGATGGCTTCGCTTTTTGTCAGGATAATGCCAAAAAAAATACCGAGTATTAAGAATTTTATATTTTTCATAAATCCGAATATCAGTTTGAAAGAATGAACGGGAGGATGAAAAAGGTACAAATTACTCCTCCCGCAAAAAAAGCCATAACAGCAATTAATGAGGGCCATTGAAGGGAGGACAGTCCCATTATGCCATGCCCGGAGGTGCATCCTCCGGCATATCGGGTTCCGAAACCAACCATGAATCCGCCTACTACAATTAGAAAAAAGCCTTTTATGGTGAATAAACTTTTCCAGTTAAACAGGTCTGAGGGGAGAAGGCCGCTACTTGTCGTTACACCCAATTGATGCAGGTCATTTGCTGTAGCAGGAGAAATAGCTACCGGATCAGGGTTGGCCAATAGTAGCCCGGAGATGAATCCTCCAATTAAAATTCCGCCTACAAAAAACAGGTTCCAGCTTTGCTTTTTCCAGTCATAGTTCAAGAAGGTGATATGGGCGGGTATGCAGGCAGCACAAATATGACGAAGAGAAGAGGATACGCCCAGTCTTTTGTTGTCTATAATTAATAAGGCCGGTACCATTAGTCCGATAAGTGGCCCTCCGATGTACCATGGCCATGGTTCCTGTAACCATTGTAATAAAAAATGCATATAAAGTTGTTTAGCAAAACGGTGTATGCAAAGATAAAATAAAATGGATAGCTTGTATTTTGGCATTCTTTTGATGCAATTTGGCGTATTGTGGCCTGTTTTTGAGCCAGCAAGCATCAATGAGGAGCTTTTTGTGTCGGCAGGACCAGAGACCAGAGAATCACCTTTAAAAGCTCGGCAATATAAATCGTATTTTTGCTGAAAAAAGTTGCCAAACAGCTATTTTCAGTTTAAAAAATTTCGGATCGATCAGGATCGGTGTGCCATGAAGGTGTGTACGGACGCCTGCATTCAGGGAGCGTTGGCTGCAGCTGAGATGCACCTAAAGAAGCCTGCTTCCCTTCTGGATATCGGTGCAGGAACGGGACTGTTGAGCCTGATGTTGGCCCAAAACTATGCTTTTGCACTACAAGATGCCATTGAAATAAATGTTGATGCCGCAAGGCAGGCCGCTGAAAATATTAAGACTGCGCTTTTTGATCATGACATACATCTGCACCAAGGCGACGTAAGAACTTATCCCTTTTCCGGCCGCTATGACTTTATCATCAGTAATCCGCCCTTCTATGAAAATGCTTTAAAAAGCTCCTCTATTTCCGTGAACCAGGCTAAACACAGCAGTCATTTGAGTTATGAGGAACTTTTGAACTGTATTTACAAGCTCTTGGAGCCCGGAGGCTGCTGTTGCCTGATGATTCCCTTTGCTTTTACAGATGATCTGGTCTATAAAGCAGGTAAGATAGGTTTGTATCCCTACAATATAGTGAGGCTGAGGCATACGCCGCTACACGATCCTTTTCGTAGCATTTTATTTTTTAAGAAAATGAGGAAGGCTCCAACTCTGCAGGAGTTGATTATCAGACAGGCAGACGGTACTTATTCTGCTCCTGTTCAACAACTGTTCGCTCCTTACTATTTAAACATTAGCTTGAGATAATTGTTCTTATTTATACTGCGGGCTGCTACAAGAAAATTGACAGGGGCGAAAACAGGGAGTAGTAGCGGTTTTGCAAACCTCTGGGAAATTTTGTTACTGTTTCTTTGCCGATTAAAAATGGCGTTTTAATAGGAACTATGATCATTTCTTAATAATATACTTTATGGCACAAATTAAATGGACCACAGATATAGCCCATACCCAGGTGCAGTTCAAAGTAAGACACATGATGATTTCCACGGTTACAGGGGAATTCAAGGACTTTGATATTGAGGTAACAACGGACGGATTGGACTTTTCTACTGCAAAGGCTTCATTTTCAGCACCTTTGGAGGCTATTGAAACGAAAAACAAGCAAAGGGAGGAACACCTCAAGACTTCTGACTTCTTTGATGCGGCCAACCACCCGGAGATTACTTTTGAAAGTAGCGGTGTGGAGAAAACCGGAGAGGACGCGTATGATCTGAAGGGGGATTTAACCATAAGAGGCGTGACAAAACCTGTCGTACTTAATGTTGAACAGGGCGGGATCATAAAGGAGGCAAATGGCAAACATCGCGCTGGTTTTGAGATTTCCGGTAAGATCAAAAGAAAAGAATTTGGACTGCAGTATAACGCCTTAACGGAAAGCGGAGGAATGGTAGTAGGGGACGAAGTACGCATTTTCATAAATCTTGAATTGCTTGAGGAGTGAGCGCTTAATATTTTGTATCTTTCACAAATGGAAAAACTCCGTGAAAATACAAGGATAAGGATGATTGAATGTCCGCGTGATGCCATGCAGGGCTTTCCCGTAATGATCCCAACAAGCGTAAAAGCAGATTATATCAACACCCTGTTGAAGGTGGGTTTTGATGTTTTGGATTTTGGCAGCTTTGTCTCTCCGGCCGTTATTCCGCAAATGGCAGATACCGAACAGGTGCTTTCGCTGCTGGATATTAAAGACACGGTGACAAAATTGCTCGTAATTGTGGTAAATGAGCGGGGAGCAAAAAAGGCGGTTCAGTGGGATAACATCGCTTATCTTGGTTATCCTTTTTCCATATCTGAAACATTTCAATTGAGAAATACAAACGATACAATAGCCGATTCTTTACGGGTGGTCGAACGCATTCAGGGTTTATGCCAAGCAAACGGGAAAGCCCTTGTGCTCTATATCTCTATGGGTTTTGGCAATCCTTACGGCGACCCATACGACAGAGAGGTTGTGAAAAGCTGGGTGAAAAAATTCTCAGACATGGGTATAGAAACAATTTCATTAGCCGATACCGTAGGCGTTGCGCAACCGGATAATATCGCCTATTTGTTTTCTCACCTGATTCCGGCTTTTCCTGACGTGGCGTTTGGCGCACATTTTCATTCCACGCCACATAACTGGGAACCTAAGCTAGAAGCGGCATACCAAAATGGATGCCGACGCTTTGACAGCGCTATCATGGGCATTGGCGGCTGTCCGATGGCAGAAGATAAGCTGGTGGGTAATTTGGCTACCGAAAATATAATTCAGTTTTGCGAAGCGCGAAAAATTCAACTGCCGATTCATAAGGATCCGTTTATGGCTGCCAGGCAAATGGCTGGGCGGGTGTTTGCGAGTTAATCATTCAGTGCATGCGATCACCACGTACCTCCAACTGCTTGATGATGGCTGCTTCTAACTGTAACCATTCTTTCCACCGCGATTTTACCTGGTCGTGGGGCAGATATTCCCTGGCCAATGAAATAAACAAGGTATAATGCCCTGCTTCGCTTTCCATAAAACGGCGATAAAACTTCCTTAAATATTCATCTTCCAATCCTTCACTTAAAAGCCGGAAGCGTTCACAACTCCTGGCTTCTATCAAAGCGCAAATAAGCAATTGGTCCAGCAACCGGTTTTCTGGCCTGCCGCCTTTTATCGCCTTTTGCAATAAAGCATTGACATATTCATCTTTTCGTTGCGGACCTAGCGTTAAGTTTCTCTTGGATATTTCTGCCAGCACCATGCGAAAATGGCCCCATTCCTCGGTTACTATAGGCGCGAGGTCTTCTACCAGTCGCGTTTTTTCAGGATAGCGCTGAATAAGTGATATGCAGGAGGTGGCCGCTTTTTGTTCACACCAGGCATGGTCAGTTAATACTTCTTCCAGTGAAATGGAAGCTAAGTTTACCCATCGTGGATCCGTAGGCAGTTGCAATCCAAGTACGGTGGCTTGATCGGACATAAGTGATATTTGTTTTGTCCGCAAAGTAAACAATAATTCGAAGCATAAGCATAGTGCTTGGCTTAACAAGGGAAAACGGGCCAGCGGTTTACAAACCGTCCATGCGTTTTACTTAGGTCTTTTCGCTTATTTCTACATTTTTTTATATCTTTCGGGCGCATTTTTACCGCATAATTTATGAACTGGAAAGGATTTTTCACCTGTTTATTAATCACCCTGGTCCTGATTTTTTTCCTGAACGAAAAATGGGGAAGCCTTCCGCCTTTAGGAAAATTATTAAGTCCACAAACAGGATTTTGGCAAAATGCCGTGCCCGTAGATGAAGATTTCTCTGGACATATCCAGGTGCCCGGTGTCCGGCAGCCGGTAAAGGTCTGGCTTGATGAACGCATGGTTCCTCATGTATTCGCCCAGAGTGATCAGGACGCTTATTACGTTCAGGGCTATTTAACGGCCCGTGCGCGGTTGTGGCAGATGGAAATGCAGGTAAGGGCTGCGGGGGGATCTGTGGCGGAGGTGCTGGGGGAAAAAGCCATTAGTTATGACCGCTTACAGCGCCGGAAAGGAATGGTTTCTGCAGCGGAAAAGACGTTGGCGGCTATGGAAGCCGATACAATGACAAGAAAAATGATCACGGCCTATACGGCAGGGGTAAACGCTTATATTCAATCGATAGATTACAGCCAATTGCCCCTTGAGTACAAGTTGTTGGATTATCGGCCTGAACCATGGACCAACTTTAAAACGGCCTTATTGATTAAATACTTAGCAGATTATCTGACCGGCTATACGGAAGATCTTAAATACACGAATGCATTGCATCATTTTTCACCGGCTGCCCTGAATAAAATATTTCCGGTATACCCCGACACACTTTATCCCATCATTCCCAAAGGAACACCCTTCTACAATCCGTCGGTTAAGACGGGAGTAGCCCCTGCCGATAGCCTCTGGAAAATTTCCTTCTCGCCACCCATGCCCGATAAAGATAATGGAAGCAACAACTGGGCGGTGGGGGCGAAAAAAACGACCTCTGGAGCAGCTATTTTATGTAATGATCCTCATCTTGGCCTTAATTTACCGGCTTTATGGTTTGAAATACAGTTGTGTACGCCGAAAATGAATGTTTATGGTGTGTCGCTTCCGGGTGCCCCGGGGGTTGTGATTGGATTTAATCAACACATTTCCTGGGGGTTGACCAATGCCATGCGGGATGTTAAGGATTTTTACGCGATTAAGTTCAAGGATGCCAGTCGCAGTCAATATTGGTATGACAGCGGTTGGAAAAAAACTACTTTGCGAATAGAGCAGATCAATGTACGAGGGGACGATCCCTATTTTGACACCGTGGCTTACACTGTTTTTGGCCCTGTAGTCTATGATCGAACATTTCCGGATACCGTGGCTAATACGCCATCTTTGGCTGTACACTGGGCGGCAAATGATTCCAGCAATGAAATGAAGTCTATTTTATTGTTGAATCATGCCAAAAATTATGATGATTTTAAAAACGCGTTGGAGTATTTTGAGTGTCCTGCGCAAAATTTCGTCTTCGCCGATGTTACCGGTAATATCGGAATATGGGAGCAGGGGAAATTCCCCGTCCGTTGGAAAGAGCAGGGTAAATTTGTAATGCCGGGCTATGACAGCACTTTTCGTTGGCAGGATTACATACCGTTTACGGAAAACCCGAATATTTTTGATCCGGAGCAGGGTTATGTCTTTTCTGCCAATCAAAATCCTACGGATTCGACTTATCCTTATTCTTACTTTGGGAACTTTGTCTATTACCGGGCTGAGCACATCGCCAGGTTTTTAAAGCGGCATGAAAAAGTATCCATTGAGGACATGATGGAGCTTCAAACCAGTTATTACAGTGCTTTCGCCGCTACGGCCCTGCCATTTATGATGAAGTGGATAGAAAGAGGGCAACTTAGGGGAGCCGCGCCCAAATATTTTGACAGCTTGCAAGGCTGGCGGTACACCATGACTCCGGAAGCCGTTAGCCCTACGGTATTCAGTTTATGGTGGAAGAATCTGAAAAATGCGATATGGTATGATGATCTGCACTATTCCGACTCGCTGCCATTGCCTGTCCCTTCGGAAAAAACAACCATTGAATGGCTTATCCGTGACAATCATATGCCCTATATAGATAATCGAAACACGCCGGAAAAAGAGACTTTACAGGAATTGGTAAATAACTCCTTTCAGCGGGCCGCCGATAGCCTGGCAAGGCTGCCGTCGGATAGTTTGCGTCTTTGGGGAAACTACCAGGGTTCGAATATTATGCACCTTACGGGTATTCCTGCCTTTAGCCATGCTAATCTCTTTACCGGAGGAAGCCGGCTCACAGTAAACGCCAATAAAAAGGATGAAGCCGGCAAAAGTATGGGGCCTTCCTGGCGGATGATTGTGCAGATGAGTTCGCCTGTGGTAGCCTATGGGGTATATCCCGGGGGACAGAGCGGTAATCCGGGAAGCCGTTATTACGATGATTTTATCGGGAAGTGGAAAAAAGGGGAATACTACAGGCTGCATTTCCTGATGCCGGATGACAGTGGTAACGCCGCAATCAGGTACCGTATCCGGTTTTTAAAAGATAAAAAGGAGAAGTAAAAAGATAAAAAATTATGAAAGGGCTAATCATGTTTTTATTAACAGGTATATTAAGCTATGTTGCGGGGCTGTTTTATCCCTGGTGGAGCATAGCTGTCGTAGCTTTTATCATCGCGGTGATATTCGCGCAAAAACCGGTAGCTGCTTTCTTTACGGCCTTTCTTGCGGTATTTGTCTTTTGGTTCAGCTTTAGTTATTTCATTGACCTGTCTAATGATCACATTTTGGCGGATCGCATGTCCCTTTTGTTTTTAGGCAGTGAATTGCCGGTAGTAATGTGCTTGATCTCGGGAGTTATAGGGGGGCTAGTAGCCGGTTTTGCCGCATTATGTGGATCTTTTCTGAGGAAGAGAAAAAAGCAAAGAGAAGTATTTAAACCGTCGTATGTATAATAATTTTAGATGGATCCTCTTTGAATCAAGGTAAAGGGGTTTTTGATCTTTGCCCTTTGCTTGTTTAGGATAAGCTGGGCGGCGAATCGTCCCATTTTTTCATGATCCGTTGAAATAACGGTTATACCTCCCAAAAATATTTCTTTAAGTGGTGTTTCGTTATAGGAGATGATGCCGATATCGCTACCGATTCTCAGCCCTTTATTTTTACAGATCTTTACCAGGTTAACCAGGTCTGTTTCTTCGATGACAATATAAGCTTCTCCTTTGCTTACGGGAATAGAGGGATCCATATCGCCCAGTATAGAATAATCAAAATCATTGAGGGTACAGAAGTTCCTAAAACCATTAACTATTTCGGGGGGATAAGGTACGATATCGGGATTGACATAAACGAGCTTTTCGTATTTTTTCAACAGCGGTTTGGCATTTTCCAGCGCATCGATAATATCTGTCCGGAAATCCTGATAAACGGCACTGTAGTCATTTCCTAATTCCGGTAGATCCCGGTCCAGTAAAATTAATTTGTCACTGGGAATTTGTTTTAAGATTCGAATGGCGGTATCATGTTGTTCATAAAAGTGCGGCATAATGACATAATAGTCATATTGGCCAAATGAGTTGTTCAATATGGTTTCAAGTATCTGTACATTCCAGTGATGGATATGTAAGTCTACTTTAGCCTGGGCTCCCAGCTCCTGGAGGAGGGCGTTATAAATCTGTTTTTTATAATTGCTGATTTTGTTGAAAATGAGTAAAATCCGAATGGGTGCATCAACATCTGTACGGCTTATGAAATATCCCTTGCCCCGCACGGATTCTATAATACCCTGCTTGCGAAGTTCTTTATATGCCTTTTCTACCGTATCTCTCGATAATAAATGCGCTTCACTTAAGGTGTTGATGGAAGGAAGCTGTTGGCCATGTTTAAGTATGCCGTCACGGATGGCATTTATGATGGCTTCAGAAACAGACAGGTACTTTGGTGT
>CAYXRN010000070.1:0-17695 GCA_964467635.1 uncultured Chitinophagaceae bacterium
CCAGAAACTATCCGTCAATACATCTTAACTCAAGGCTAATGGTCGCTTACATCCCGCCGAGCCTATCGGCATCAGTGGGTTTTACGCTCCACTTTTATAAAAAAAACCGGTTGGTGTTATGCCAGCCGGCTTTTTTTAACCCTAATAGTGATGTCTTACAAAAGCTTCTAGAGCGGCGTATTTTGGCAACCCTAGTTTATCAAATAATTCTGCGGTTTCCGCATTTCGCTCTTCCGCACGCTGCCAGAATTCGCGGGAATCAGCCCCCTGGAATGGCACCGCATCCTTTTGACTCTGGTGAATAAAAATACCATGTCTTTTCTGGATGACCTGGTCGGGACTCATCGGAATGGCCATTTCAATATCATACGGCTCAAACTCCTGCCAGGCTCCGCGATAAAGCCAGAGCCAGCAATCTTCCATAAACGGTTCTTTTTTCAGACGGCCCAATGCTTCAAAAATCACATCAAGGCATACCTTGTGGGTGCCGTGCGGATCCGCTAGGTCTCCTGCCGCGTAGATTTGATGCGGTTTGATCTTCCCGATGATGTCCATAACAATCTCCACATCTTCTTCTCCCGGTGCCTTTTTCTCAATTTTACCTGTTTCATAAAAAGGCATGTTCAGAAAGTGAATCTGCTCGTCTTTTAGCCCTACATACCGACAGGTAGCCTTGGCTTCGCAACGCCGGATCAACCCTTTTATGGCCCGTATTTCTTTGGAATCTACATCGCTGTATTTTTTCGACCGAAGAAAAGCATTCGCATCTTCCATAATTTCTGAACTACGGCTCTTATCCAGATTAAATATCTCATCAAAACCTACGGCAAAATCAACAAACCGGGTCACAAACTCATCGCCCACTGCGATGTTTCCTGAGGTCTGATAAGCGACATGCACATCATGGCCTTGCTCATGAAGTCGTATAAACGTGCCGCCCATAGAAATAATATCATCATCAGGATGAGGTGAAAAGATCAACACCCTTTTGGGCATTGGTTCCGCCCTTTCCGGATGCCCGGGAATAACAACTCCCGGCTTTCCTCCCGGCCAGCCTGTAATGGTATTGCGCATTCCGTTAAATACCATTAGATTAATGTCATAAGAATTGCCATGCTGTACTAAAAGATCACTCAATCCATTGTTGTTGTAATCGTGGTCGGTTAGCATCAACAAGGGCTTTTTCACTTTCAAAGCCATCGTACAGACCGCTTTGCGGATCATTTTGGGTGTCCATTCGCACTCCCCTGTAAGCCAGGGCGATTTAAAACGGGTCAATTCTTCGGAAGCCTGTTTATCCAGGATAAAGACGCAATCCCCATGTTGCTGGAGCAGCGAAGCCGGAATATGTTCGGTGGAATGCCCTTCAACCGCTTTGCGCACGACAGGCGCCTTATGCTGTCCCCAGGCCATCAGCACGATCTTCTGTGCTTTCATAATCGTACTAATTCCCATAGTAATGGCAAGACGGGGAACCTGTGCCATATTGGGAAAATCAAAAGAATTGGCCAGGCGGGTGTTGTTATCCAAGGCGATAAGCCGGGTACGGGAGTTGGCGTTCGAACCCGGTTCATTGAACCCAATGTGTCCGTTAGACCCGATACCCAGTATCTGAAGATCTATTCCGCCGGCTGCTTCAATCTGTTTCTCATACTCCTCGCAGTAGTCCTTCATATTTTCCTTTGGAATCGTTCCGTCCGGTATGTGAACATTACTTACGTCAATATCCACATGATCAAAAAGTTGTTCATGCATGAACCTGTGATAGCTCGGAAGCGCATCGGGATCCATAGGATAATATTCATCCAGGTTAAACGTAATTACATTGCTGAAGCTCAATCCTTCTTCTTTATGCAAACGAATCAATTCCGTATACAGGGATTTGGGGGTAGAACCTGTGGCCATACCAAGAACGCAATTTTGACCAGCCGCCTGTTTTTCCCTAATAAGGGCAGCAATCATCTGGGCTACTGCAACAGCCCCCTGTTTAGCATTGTCATAAATTTGTACAGGTATCCGTTCAAAGCTGTCGGTCAGATCAATATCTGCTGAAGTATTTATCATTTTTTGGAAGTATAGTTTTTAGGTATTAAAGGTAAGGGGACAAAAGTAATATTATTTTGCAGAATCCTCGGGGCTATTACTTGTCGAATCCGTCTTCAGTAACGATTCCTTAAAGGTCTTTGAATAGCTCACATTCCACAGGTCATAACGTTCATAGGCTTTATGCATGCGCTTGGAAAAGTCGTCAAAGTCCTTATTATTTACATTGGTCCAGGCCACCTCTGCGATGGCTTCCATCCTCGGGAAGAGCATAAATTCCACGGAAGAGGGCCATTGGAGATATTCGGTCCACATATTGGCCTGTACCCCTTTCACATATTTGGCGACTTGACTGTCCAGCTTTCCTACGGGGTTAAAGCTGTAAACCTTTTGAATAGGAAGGTAGCCGCCAATGCGCACAGAGTCATGTTGCTTGGACTGATAATAGTCGAAGTAACAATAAGTGGTAGGGGTCATTATAACGTCATGCTTCATATTGGCGGCCTTTATGCCTCCTTTTTCTCCGCGCCAACTCATTACCGTAGCGTTGGGTGCCAGGCCCCCTTGCAGGATTTCATCCCAACCGATTATATCCCGGCCATGTGCATTCAAATATTTTTCAATGGTATGAATAAAATAACTTTGCAACCCTTCTTCGTCCTTCAGTCCTTTTTCCTTGATAAGCTGCTGACAAAAAGCAGAGTTTTCCCAGGCCGTCTTTGGCGCTTCATCGCCACCTATATGAATATAATGGCTGGGGAAAAGCGCCATCACTTCATCCAGTACATTTTCATAAAAATCAAAAGTGTAGGGCGTAGGACAAAGGATAAGTTCCATTACGCCCCAGGTATTGGCAACATGAAGGTCTGCTTTATACGTATCGCGATAATCCCCCGCCAATTTGGGATAGGCAGCAATTGCCGCCATGGAATGGCCAGGCATTTCTATTTCCGGGATAATGGTAATATATCTTTCTTTGGCGTATTGTACAATATCTTTGATCTCCTCCTGCGTGTAAAATCCACCATAACGGTGATGGTCATACTTCACCGGTTTATCACCGTAATGCCCGATCAGAGTAGAATCTCTCCAGGCACCTACTTCCGTCAACTTAGGATATTGTTTAATTTCTATGCGCCATCCCTGGTCGCCGGTCAGGTGCCAATGAAAAATATTCATCTTATGAAGGGCAATAAAGTCAATATAGGCTTTAATAAAAGCCGTATCGAAAAAGTGACGGGCACAATCCAGCATCATACCCCGATAACCATATTCCGGATAGTCCGTAACATCAACCACGCCAATGGCCAAGGATTTGGATGGCGTAGTCGGCAGCAGCTGAATGAGTGTCTGTATGCCATAAAAGACGCCTGGCGCATCCTGGCCCGTAATACGCACCCGGTTTTGATCCGAACGCAAGGTATAGGCTCCTGGTACGGGCTTATCCACAGGCCCGGTACCGAGAACAATCGCATCGGAAGCAGCCGTATCCGCAGTTGTTCCCTCCTTCACCTGTAAGCTGAAGCCATAATATTTATCCAGGTAGAGGTTAAAAAAATCAGCACTGTTCTTCAGGCTATCGGCCAGTAATATGATGGATGTTTCAGGTGTGATAACAAAAGCCCCTTTTTTTTGTTCCAGCGAAACGGGTTTGGGGATAACGCTCACTTCGGCGGGTTTCCGGGTAGTTGAAGTCTGGCAGGAGGTTAATACAAATGTACATAACAATAAGATACCTGCTAAGCTCATTACATAATACTTACGCATACGGTTAAATTTTATAAACAAAAATGATTTTTTGAAGAGGTGAATGTACAACGAAAGAAGTTTTGGTCAAAATAAAAAATAACCAAACGTAAAAATACATCATATCGAAAAAATGCACACCTTGCGCAATCGGTTGTCCTCAAACCCAAGCGCTAATCCCTAGAAAATTATCGAAAATCTGCAGGCGTTAAGATCAACAGTCAAATAGCTATTCTGCAGCTTTTACATGGAGTGTTTGAATTCCTATATCAAAAGCATATGAAGAAGTTGGGAAAAAATTATTGCAGCCTTTCAGTATCTGTAGTCCCGTTTTTACCAATTATAATAACTAATGTTCTAGTTATTACAAATAGTCTTACAAGTTTGAGTTAGGTTATTTAATTTGCTCGCGTTTCACAATAGTGATCCGTCCCTTTTATCCAATGCTTCAAGTTGGCTTAAATGACTTCTTATCCAGCTGAATCAAATCAACACCGCCCTACTTTTCGTCTTCCTTCTAACGGGCATATTTTAAATCAGGATTCTCCCTGTCTGTCCATTGGGATAAAATTACAACCTCTGCCATTCCGAATCCTTTCACATCAGTTCAATCAACAACCATACAAGTCCGACCATTGACCACAGCGAAGAATACATTCGCACGACCTCACTAAAGACCAGTGTGCTTTACCAGCCTGTCCAACAAACTATATTCAGAGGAAGATATTGAAAGTTGGCAGGATACCGACCAGGGAGATTTTACTATAGTGCGATCCGACCGGAGACGTTAGACTCGTTATCCCATCAGGAGCATTCCTATTGCCTAATTTTAAATACAAAAACAATTTCACCGAATTGTACAACAGGAGCACTGGAGCTTGCGTTAAATTTTACCTCCTGTATTTTTTTACGGGCCAGTTCGCTTATGGTTGGATTATCCGCGCTAATGATGCTATAACTGGTTATCTTACCCTCGCGGTTTACATTGATCTTCATTTTCACCCTTCCGGCTTCAGCAAAATTACCGGTACGGGAAGGATAGGCGACTATCCTTCTTCCTCTCAGACTGTAGCTGAGGCTATTGCCCCCCAAACCTGAAAAGCGACCGTTGTGATTGCTGGCGGTAGGATCCCCGTTGACTGCTCCCTGATCTCCCGGATTGCCGGTTAAGCCCTCTCCATCTGAACTGTTGCTGGCTCCGGCATTGTTACCGCTGGATTCATCGTCCGTATTGCCGCCGCTGTAAATAGCTTTAGGTTTTGGAGGCGCAGGCTTGGGCTCTACAGGCGCATCCGGACGAGGTTTTTGCGTCGTATGCGGGGTATTTTCATCCAGATTTTTCGAAAAGCTTTCTTCTTTCTTATCCTCACTCAATTCTTTAATCACTGGGGCATCCTCGGTATTTTGTGTCATAATCTCCTCGGTTCGGTCCCCCGTTTCATCGCTGGCAGGGCTGGCCTGTGCTTCATGCGGTTGAGCGGTTTGTAAGGCTGATGGATTAGGGCTTAAAGGCTGGTCAATCCCTGTACCTTCCGCCGATGTACCCAGATTAATAATCATCCCCATATCCTGATTCGGCAAGGGGGGTGGGGAAGAAAAGCCCAACAAAAGGCAAATGCCTATCAGGCCGGCATAACAAACCAGTGAATAGACCAGTGCCTTGGTTTTATCTTTTTTCTCCTCGGGCTTCATAAATCTCTGTTTTAGGGCTACTTCTATGTCAAAATTAGGATAATATTTCCATTTGTCAAAAAGCCCCTACTGGAGTTCCAGGCACAAACAGAATGCCCACTCAAATCAACCGACCTGGCCGCTCCAACTACCGGCTACAAAACCTATACGCTTTTGCCGATACTTCCACGCGTCATATCCAACTTAAAACAACAGCACGCTACTTCAAAAAAAATCCGTTCACAGGGGATAAATCCCTCCGGGCTATCGGTCCAAGCCACCCGAACCCTGATCTGTATCATGTTGCTGGCTTGACCACGTCGTCCGGCCGTCAATGATTCGCTGGCTGCAAAATATGTTGATCTCCTGTACTTTCTTTTGATCCGGTATCGCCCGCATCTCCAACTGCATAATGCGGTTACTGGTCAGATCAAGCGTCAGAATATTGTCTTTAAGAAGCACGTGATTGAAATTGTGCCAGGGTATCAAAGGTTTCTTAAATGTACCGGGAAAAAGCACTCCCTGTTGATTTATTTCGATAATGAAAGGCCTGGCCCACTTTTTTTCAATCATAAAAATCATCACAAAAGCCAAAGCAATCACCAGCATAAAGACGGCAAACAGGGTTTGTTTCTGTTGAAAAAGTAAAATGGCATACATCAAAAAAGCACAGGAAGTTACTATTCGTACAATGCTATTAACTATCGGAAACCGATGCATCATCCTAAAAGAAAAAAAAGTATAAACAACCTCAAAAAAAGCAATGACCAAAAATACCGTACCCAATACCGGCATAGTCGTTTGCACATGACTTTCATACCAGGCATTCAACAACAGGAAGCCGGCCGTAAAATGCAATAATGCGATAGGGAACTTCTTCTTATAATAGTACGGGTTTCGAAGTACAAGGGAATAATTCATTGTTTAAATGAAGATTAAACTACTTTAACTGGTTCTTTAACGACCAGGTTACATAAACGAAACAGAATGCGCGCCCCCACGTTGGAATCCCAATCAGAATGTTGAAAGCCTACTTCAACGACATCAAAGCCAATGAGTTGCCTGCCGCTTTCCAATACCCGGCAAATCAGATAATCGAATTGCCAAAGCTCTAGCCCCCCAGGCACGGGAGTGCCGGTGTTCGGGCAAAGTTTTGGATCCAGCCCGTCCACATCAAAACTGAGATAAACCTGGTCAGGTAGCTGCTCTACAATCTGATCACAAATGCGTTGCCAGGTTCCCCCCTCACAAAGCTGCCTTTTCATATCCCGGTCAAAAAAAACACATACACGCTCGCCTTCCGCAGCAGCTCTATCTATTTCTTCCTGACAGTAATCACGTACTCCTACTGAAACTATTTTTGAAATGGAAGGATACTGCTCCAACGCATTGTACATAATAGAGGCATGCGAATAAGTGAAGTCCTCAAAGTTTTTTCTGAGATCCAAATGGGCGTCTATGTGTAAAATACCAAAGGAATCGTATACTTCACTTAGCGCCCGATAATATCCGAGCGGCGTACTGTGGTCGCCCCCGATAACCCCCACAAACTTTTGTTTTTTCAATAGGGACCGGGTTTGCTTATACACCCATTGATTCAGCTCTTCGCAACCTTTGTTCACTTCATGAAGGCTATTTTTCATGAAATCGTTTTCCTCTATGTTCCCGCCTTCAGCCAGAAAATTGATATAAAGTGCAGCCTCCTTGCGCAGGTAATCACTGCGCAAAAGTAATTCCTTATCAATCTCAGGCATATAAAACCCGGATTTCCAGCCTTCCGGCATGTCGGCATCATATAAATCAATCTGTTGGGAAGCAACAAACATGTATTCGGGTGCACGGGAAGTCCCGGTACGATAAGAGACGGTTACCTCCCACGGCACCGGTAACAATACGACGCGGGAATTATCCTCGCTAAAGGGCAAACCAAAAATATTGTTTGCCGCCTGAGCAGGTGCATTCGGATCAAAATCAACAACGTCCATATCCTTTATTTTAAGGTTGCAAAATTAGGAAGGGGTCACCTGATAATAATTTCCTCGAAGTTCCTGTCTACCTTGAAAACAATCAGCTTGTCGGATTGCATACTTCCAATGGCCTGTGGCTGTCCGTTGACTACCAATTCTTTGGCATCAAAATTCAATCCGTGAATGGTGATTTTATATTGTTTATAATCTGAGTCAAACTGACCAAAGTATTGCTTTTTAAGATGAAAATGCCCCTCCTGCATGAATGTCTTAAAACGAATAAAATTATATTCGTCTTCCAGGTAGCCGTAATGATCCCCGGCATCTTCATAGAGCTCACTGATCACTCTGTCTTCATTTCCGCAATAAACATGCAACAGCATTTCGTCTATCCGCTTCTCTCCAACATATTGCATCACCGGATAGTTTGGAATAACCGCTCCCGCCCGTACAAACAAAGGTATTTCGTCTAAAGGAGTGGGTATGGTTATTTCCTGGCGGCCCTCGAAGAACTCATCCGTCCAGAAGGAATACCAATAACCTGCAGACAAATAAACCTTCTTTTGCTTTTGTCCGGGCTGCGCCACCGCACTCACCAGCAGATGATCGCCAAATAAAAATTCTTCATTGCGATACCAAGCTTCCGGATCATCTTGTGCTATAAAGCATAAAGGCCGTAACATCGGCGTTCCCTGCTTGGAATATTGCCAGAAGGTAGTGTAATGATAGGGTAGTAATTTGTAACGAAGCTCGATAAATTTGCGCACAATAGCCTCGCTCTCTTCTCCGAAAGACCAGGGATCCTGATCAAATCCTGATTCATTGCTGGCGGAATGCGTTCTCATAAAAGTATGAAAAACAGCAAGCTGAATCCAACGAATGTATAATTCCGCATCCGGTTCGCCAATAAATCCACCAATATCAGTTCCTGCAAAAGAAAGGCCGGATACGGCAAGACGCTGGCACATGACCGAAGCAAGCCAGAGGTGCTCCCAGGTGGCCATATTATCGCCCGTCCACACGGAAGTCCAACGCTGGGCTCCCGCATAACAAGAGCGTGTAATAACAAAAGAACGATTAGGCATCATGTGCTTTTTCACGCCTTCTTTTGTCGCCATACTCATCATATGGCCATAAATATTGTGGGCTTTCCGATGGCTGCAAGGCTCCCCGTCGTAATCATGACGCACATCTTCCGGAAAGGTACCCAGTTCAAATACCGCAGGCTCATTCATATCTGTCCAGACGGCTTTAATACCCGCTTCCGCAATCACCTTAAAAAGTCCTTTCCACCACTCCCTGACTTCGGGGTTAGTGAAATCCGGAAATACGCAGCGTCCGGGCCATACATCTCCAACCATATAGGCGCCGTCTGCGCGCCTACAAAAATAATTGTTCTCAACGCCTTCCTGGTATACCCAATACTCCGGATCCGCTTTAATACCCGGATCTATGATGGCTATGGTTTTAAATCCTTTTTTGGCCAGCTCGTCGGTTAGTCGCTTAGGATCGGGAAAACGCTCTTCGCTAAAGGTAAAACAACGGAACCCTTCCATATAATCGATATCCAGATGGATTACATCACAGGGTATCTGTCGTTTTCTAAACTCTGCTGCAATCTCTTTGACCTTGGTGTCCGGATAGTAACTCCAACGGGATTGCTGATAACCCAGCGCCCAGAGTGGCGGTAGTTCCGGTGTCCCCGTAAGGTGCGTATATTGTCTGGCTACATCCATCAATTCCGGGCCGTATATAAAATAATAGTTCATCTCTCCTCCACGGGCCCAAAAACTGGTTACCGTATCCCGTTCCTGTCCAAAATCAAAAAGGGTCCGGAAGGTATTGTCAAAGAATATTCCATAAGCCATGCCCTGATGCAGCCCGTAATAGAAAGGGATATTCTTATAGAGCGGATCCTCGTCCTTATGAAAGCCATAAGAATCCCGGCCATAATTTTCAATCCGTTTATGCCTGAGGTTCAAATTCGACGGTTTGTCACCCAACCCATAAAAGCATTCTCCCTTCTGAATCTCTTTGCTGCAATACACGATTTTTCCACCTTTCAGGATATAGTATTGCCAGTGAAAACCCGCTTCATCGCGGTTGATAACCTTTCCTTCCAAATCCGTAATGGTGATACGCATGTCCGCCTTGTCGATAAGCACATGGATCTTGGCTGTACTTAAGATGAACTTCTCATTCTCTTCTTGCAAGGACAAGGCAGAAAGAGACTCTTTCAAATCGGGCCGTATGGCGTAAGAAAAATCCCTTTTAAAATTTCCATCGGGAGCATACCGGAACCGGACGATTCTGTCCGATATCACCCGCACCTCAAGAATGGTTTCTGAAGTATAAAAATAGAAGTAATTGCCTGCTTTTTCATACCGTTGAACAGCGTCAGGAGAATATTTTACAGAGTACTTATTATCAGCAATCGTGGATTGTTGCATAACGATATATTCGGTAATTAAACAAGCAAAATTAAGGTTATTCCTTAATCTTATCAAAACGGGATGGATGGCGAAGCGAATTATGTGGAAAACCTGTGAGCTTGGCTACTCTTCCCCCATCTCCGGCCAGGTAAACCGCTGTTCCGCTCCGGGCTTTTTGAACCACGTAAAAACCCGAATCGGCCAACCGGTTCCAGTTGTTTCCACCATCGGTAGAAAAGTCGGTACCTCCCTTGCCCGTCGCTATCAGCGTGTCCCGGGTAAAATAGATTACAGCGGAACGATACCCCCAAGGACGAACAGCAGGTTGCTTCCAGATTTTCCCGCCATCAGTAGTCAAAAAGGCGTTGGCTTTTCGAAGCGTACTGCTTCGGTAGTCTCCTCCTACACAAATACCTTCGTTTTTGTTGATAAAGGCCAGGGAAAAAATACCGGTAGAACTTTTACCCTGAACAACCGGCGTTACATAAGCCTTCCACGTTTTGCCACGGTTATCGGAAAATAACACCCGAGCCACAGCGCCTCCGGTACCAATCCAGACATAGCCCGGAGGTAGTGAAAAAACAGCGGTACCACTGGCAGCAAACGAAGCTTCGCCCCTTCTGGCCCGCGGGCGGTCTTCAAAAGGCAACGCCTTCCAATGCCATCCCCCATCAATCGTTTGAAGGATAACGAATCTTCCATCTACCGGGTCGCCATAAACCAGTCCCTTTTTCTTGTTCCAAAAAGTGACCCCATCCAGAAAGAACCGCTCGTCCCTATTCTCATACACCTTTTTCCAGTGCCGCCCCTGATCGACCGTTAGAAAAATAGTAGCAGGTGCGCCGGCACTAACAACCACCGCAGATTGTTCGTCAAATGCGTAAATAGCCCTAAAATCGAAACAGCCGGCAGCCTCTACGGTCCGCCATGTCCAGTTTTTCCCTCCATCTCCAGAGATTCCTACCACTCCCTTACTGCCACTGACCCATAAAACCGAATCATTAACCACGCTAAGCCCCCGGATGCTGTAACCCGCCCTTTCGGTCAATAGCCGCAGCGCCTTTTGATCTTGCCCGAAAGCGCAAAGCACCGGAAACCCAATGAGACAAACGAAAAAGATAAACCTGACGTAAGGCATGACGCTAGTACACTTCTTTTTCCAATAATTCCGGCCGCTCTGCTTCTATTTTGAGCAGTAACTCACCAAACAGGGTATTGGCCCAGGCGAACCAGGAACGCGTAAACTTTTTCGGGTTATCCTTATGGAACGACTCGTGCATGAAGCCCGTATTCGCATGGGTATTTTTCAACCAATGCAGGCATTCCTTGATCTCTGCTTCCTTATTGGAGGTCATAGCCCGCATGATGATGCTCATCGGCCAGATATATTGATGCGGCGTATGGGGACTGCCGTTGCCGGATGCAGCGTCGCCTGTATAATAATAAGGGTTGTAGCCACTTTGAACAAAGTCCCGGGTATTTCGATAAATCGGATCGTCTTTTTTACTTGAATTGAGATAGGGTATGGACAACAAGGAAGGCACATTGCTGTCATCTATATATAAACGATTACCAAAGCCATCCGCTTCAAAAGCATATATCTTATCAAAATCCAAATGCGTCTTTACCGCATATTGTTGAACAGCCGCTTCCACCTCGTCGGCCAGCCCGTTGCAGGTAGCCGCAAGATCTGAGTCTCTGAAAATCTTCGTACTCATTTCAGCCAGCTGCCTGAGCGAAACGATCGCAAACAGGTTGGACGGAATCAGAAAAGGGAAAATGGTCGCATCATCAGAAGGGCGAAATACGGACACAATCAGTCCTACCGGCATTATGGGATTGCCGTAGCCTCCGCCGGGCACGGTGTCTGTTGCCCGGGTTGTTTTTCGCAAAAAAGAATAGGGTCCTCTCCCCGATTTACGTTGCTGTACCTTCATGGTTTGTACCACCAACTTCATGGCTTTCAGCCATTTGGCATCAAAGGGTGCCGTATCGCCGGTTTCTTTCCAATAGCCGTAAGCCAGGCGAATAGGGTAACAAATGGAATCCAATTCATATTTTCGTTCATGCAGCCACGGATTCATTTTGGTAACATCGCTGTCCCATTCACTGCCCGTAGGTCCGTCGTTAAACGCGTTGGCATAAGGATCTATCAACAGGCATTTGGTTTGTCTATTTATCACTCCAGCAATCAATTGTTGGAGCCGCAGATCCTTTTTAAGGAGGGGCAAATAAGGCCACACCTGTGCACTGCTGTCTCTAAGCCACATGGCATGAATATCACCGGTAATAACAAATGTATCGGGGCGGCCATTCTCCTCTTTGAAAAAAACGGTCGTATCTAAAGTGTTAGGAAAACAATTTCCAAACATCCATGCCAGTTCTTTGTCCTTAATGGTTTCCTGCATACGTTGTATGGTATTTTCCACCGCCGGGCTGCTAAAACGGCGCTTTTCTTTCGGCGTTCTTACCACCGGGAATCCTTTCCCGGGTACCGCCGCACGCAAAAAATCGGGCACCCCAAGCGCAGCACCCGCGAGCGCCCCCTGCTGAATAAATTTCCTTCTTTGCATAGTTCAGATTTTGGCACTAAATTAAGAAATTATGAGGGTTTGCCGATTATACGAATTTGCACCAATTCCTTACATTTGCTTCAAATTTTCACTGCTAACAACCATTTTGAACAAGTACCTATGGCTAAAAAACAGGAACAGGATCTTTTTAACGCCTATGATGAAGGGTCAATTATCTCGCTGGATTGGAAGGAACACATCCGCCTTCGTCCGGGAATGTACATCGGCAAGCTCGGTGACGGCAGCAGTCAGGATGATGGGATCTATGTATTACTAAAAGAAGTGATAGACAATGCCATTGATGAGTTTACCATGGGATTCGGAAAAAACATTGACATCACTATCACGGAACATGAGGTGACGGTAAGGGATTATGGCCGAGGCATTCCACTCGGAAAAGTGGTGGAGGTAGTCAGTAAGATCAACACCGGGGCCAAATACGACAGCAAGGTTTTTCAGAAATCGGTCGGGCTCAATGGGGTGGGCACAAAGGCGGTAAACGCCTTGTCTTCCTATTTTAGGATACGCTCCGTGCGGGAGGGTAAAGCCAAGGCCGTAGAATTTGAGAGAGGGCATGTGCTTAAAGAATATAAAATTCAAAAATGTGATGAGCCTAACGGCACTGAAGTCGTTTTCATTCCCGATAAACAGATTTTCAAAAATTACCGCTTTCGCCCTGAATATCCTGTCCTTCAGATTCAGAATTACTGTTACCTTAACTCGGGGCTGACCATAAAATTAAACGGCAAAAGATATTTTTCCAAAAACGGGCTGCTTGACTTGCTTCAGGACAAAGTTAATGAGGAAGAGTTAAGGTATCCCATCATTCACCTGCAGGGAGAGGACATTGAAGTGGCCATCACCCATACCAATGAATACGGTGAAGACTACTATACATTTGTAAACGGTCAGCATACTACCCAAAATGGCACGCATCTCTCCGCTTTCAGGGAGCTGTATGTAAAAACGGTACGTGATTTTTTCCGGCATTCTAACGGGGCCAAAAAGAAAGACTATGAAGCTACCGATATCCGAGCTTCCATTTGTGCGGCCCTGTCGATACGCATACAGGAGCCCGTGTTTGAATCACAAACCAAAACAAAACTGGGTTCGGCCAGCGTATACGAAGGCGGGCCTTCCTTAAAAAGTTTTATCGGTGAATTCCTCACACACGAGTTAGATAACTACCTGCACAAAAACCCGGATACGGCGGAAGCGCTCAAGAAGCGAATTGAACAGAATGAAAGGGAAAGAAAAGACATGGCCGGTGTGAAAAAGCTGGCGAATGAGCGGGCTAAAAAAGCCAATCTAAGAAACCGGAAACTGCGTGATTGCCACATCCATTATAATGACGAAAGCAACAGCAAGAAAGAAAAAGAAGCGCTGGAGGAGAAGAAATTGAAGACCATGTTGTTTATCACGGAGGGAGATTCGGCCAGCGGTTCTATTACCAAGTCACGCAATGTGGAAACACAAGCCGTATTCAGCCTTCGAGGAAAACCTTTGAACAGCTATGGATTGAAAAAGAAGATTGTTTATGAAAATGAAGAATTTAACCTGTTGCAACATGCTTTGAATATTGAAGAGGGCTTGGACGGATTGCGGTATAACCAGATCATCATCGCTACCGATGCGGATGTGGATGGCATGCACATTCGCCTGCTGATGCTTACTTTTTTCCTTCAGTTTTTTCCCGACCTGGTTAAAAACGGTCACGTCTATATACTGGAAACGCCGCTGTTTCGCGTGCGGAATAAAAAGGAAACGATTTATTGCTATAATGAAGAGGAAAAACAAGCAGCCATAGAAAAGCTGAAAGGCAAACCGGAAATAACCCGTTTTAAAGGATTGGGAGAGATATCCCCAAAGGAGTTTGGAAATTTTATAGGCGAAGACATCAGGCTGCAGCCGGTGATCATTAACAAAGACAACACCTTGCCCAAATTGCTGTCTTATTATATGGGAAAAAACACCCCCGATAGACAAAAATTTATTATCGAAAGTCTCAGGGTGGAAAAAGACCTGGTGGAAGCCGTGTGAACTGCGCCAACCACTAAAGATGGATTGGGCTTCGGGACCGCAGACGTACCTGACGGTAGTGCCTCCTCTCGTTTTTGCTTTCTGTAGGATGCAGTCCCTGAACCAGACAATAGGTTTTGTCCTTGCTTGCGTGTATCTTTAGCTGCGTTGATGTCCCGGTGATGTGCCGTGCCACAAGATGTACACCTCCACTGTCTGATCGAAGGCGTTAAATCTTGTTTGATTCATCCACATTCCGAGCGGGTTTAGTCGCTTACATCCCACAGGCTAAAGATCTGTGGGGTTTACGCTCCGCTATATAAACAAAAAACCATTAAGAAACCAAAGGACATGAAGTGAACACTCAATCATCTCATCGACTTCTTAATGGTTTATTGCTTGCCTTAAGTTATTTTGTCGCAGCTAAAGCGGCGTCGTAATCCGGTTCTTGGGTAACTTCCGGCACCTGCTCAGTATAGACAATCTTGCCATTGGCGTCGGTAACAATCACTGCCCGGCTCAATAATCCTTTGAGCGGGCCGTCAGTCATCTGTACGCCAAACTGTTCACCAAAATCACTTCTATAGTCAGACAGCATGACGACATTTTCTATTCCTTCGGCCCCACAAAATTGTTTTTGAGCAAAAGGAAGGTCCTTAGAGATACAAAGTACGGTAGTATTATCGGCCCCTGCAGCCTTCTGGTTAAAATTACGAACAGAATTCGCACAAACGCCGGTATTTACACTGGGAAAAATATTTAGAATCAGCTTCTTTCCAGAGAAGTCAGCCAGTGATTTTTCAGACAAATCCGTCGCTACTAAGGAAAGATCTTTTAAATCTTCCCCTTTGTCAGGAAGATTCCCGATCGTGTGTACGTCATCACCGTGAAATTTAATGGTCGCCATAATGAATAGATTATTTTAAATGAGATAAACTTGTATAATACTACAATTTAATTAACGTTTTGTTGAGCGCGTCTATTTTTTATTCTGGGATTTATCGATTATTTGCAGTTCCTCCAGGCATGTATTGATTTGCTTCATTTCCTTGTCCGCCAGTCGGATGTCCGCAGCTCCCGCATTTTGTATGGCCTGTTCCCTGTTTCTTGCCCCCGCCAACGCCACGGTAACACCGGGTTGGTGGATCGTCCAACAGAGTACCAGCTGTGCAAGCGTAGCCTCATGGTCTTCGGCAATGGGCCTTATTTTTTCCAAAAAGACATTGATGCGCCGGATATTTTCCGGCTGAAAATATTTGGAGGAGGCTCTGTGATCTCCTTTATTGAATTGGTGCTCGGGCGTAAATTTGCCCGTTAATATCCCGCGCTGCATGGGGCTATATGCGAGAATACCCATTGCATGCTCCCTGCAGTAGGGAATGACTTCTTTTTCATAATCACGCAACAGCATGCTAAAAGGGATCTGGTCGCTGGCTAAAGAAAGCGTTTTTTGGGCTTCCTTCAATTGAGACACGTTGTAATTACAAACGGCCGCTTCCCGGATTTTCCCCTGCTCCTTTAACAGGATCAGTGCTTCCATGGTTTCCTCAATGGGCGTGGTAGGATCCGGCCAGTGAATCTGAAACAGGTCAATATAGTCAGTGCGGAGCCGCTTTAAACTTTGCTCGCATTCATAGCATATCCCCTCCTTCCCCGCGTACTTATTTATCCGGACTGGCTTGCCGTCACCATCCAGGGTGTCGGCATGCAATTCGCCACGGTCCGTATCCCAGCGCAATCCAAACTTAGTCAGCAGCTGTACCCTATCGCGCTGCTTTCCTTTGAGCGCTTCTCCCACGATCTTTTCACTGAGTCCAAACCCATAAACCGGGGCCGTATCAATGGAAGTAATTCCTTGATCCAGACCGGCATGAATAGCCTCGATGGCCTCTTTCATATCGGTACCTCCCCACATCCATCCCCCGATCGCCCACGCGCCAAAGGTAATTGCTGAAACTTTTAAATCTGATTTTCCTAAACTCCTGTAGTCCATAATCGTTTTCTTTTAAAAAATAGGAAGCATTTATCTCCGTGGAACTTCGCCTCCTGACTAAAATCAATTAAATGTATAGCCGACAGTAAGGCTGAAGGTCTTGTTTCTCTGATAATGATCAAGATCGCCGCGACTGGCGATATTCAAAAGCCCGATATCTGCAAAGGCGCTGACATTTATGCCATTGGTCAGCTCAAAGCCCAGCTGAACATTGATGCCCGCATCTGTTCGCTTTAAACCACCATACTTAAATAAGTCCCCTTCAGCGCTATTGTCGTCCGTAGAGTGGCTTTGTTTACCAGAAAGGCCATAGGCCACATAGGGCCCTAAGCCGACGATCCAGGAGCCGTTTCCTCCCGGCATGACAGGCATAAACAGCACATCCATAGGCAAGCTGATATAATGTAATTTTGACTTTATCCTGCTGCCGTCGGCGACCTGGATACTTCCGCCTTTACCCTGATACAATAAAGCCGGCTGAAAAACCAGTTCTGTTGCAAGCGGAACCATGGCATACAATCCTCCCGTCCATCCGAGAATCAGATTGGAGGTAGACTTAGCCTTGCCAAATTTGGTTGTAGTGCTGGCGATATCAGGGCCCACCTTTACACCAAGGGATATTTGCGCGCACGCCGCCGTCGCCAGGCATAATATTGTAAGACAAATAAACAGACCTCTTTTCATCTCAATTTCTATTTGGGCAAACAAATGTAAATGTATTTCTGTTTTAATCCCAAAAAAGACCACCATTTCATGACGTCTTTTTAATCATTTCGCATCAACCGGAGACCTTCAACGACCATGCTACATGTAATTTTTTTTCTTTTTCAACCTTGTACAGGCCTTATATTTCAGGAGCAACACTTTCACTTTTCAATCATTTCTCTTAAAGTATTGTAGTAATCTTTTAAATTTTTAGTTTAATAGTGTAGATCACCGTATCCATACGCTAAAGGCCTGTTTAGACCTCAGTCGCTTGTATTGACTCACTACCGGATAACCGGTTTTTTTCTTCAAACGGATTTTCATACAACGGAGCATAAAATCCGCAGATATTTAGCCTGTGGGATGTAAACGACTAAGGTTGTGTTAGGATGGTTTGACGAATTGTGACCTATTGAACAAACGAAATAACTAGGCGTGTTCTTTCCAAAAGTGCTTAAGCAAAATGACCGGTATGATGACTGCCAAATGTGATAAGCGGATTCTTGCTTTAACATACAAACAATGTAATTAAAAGACCAGCAATGT
>CAYXRN010000071.1:0-17602 GCA_964467635.1 uncultured Chitinophagaceae bacterium
GATTGAAAAAAAATTAGAACGCGGTATATAATAAAAAAGTGGGAACAAATTTTTTGCTGGTAAATTGGTGCTTCCCTTGATCTGTATAATGTGGATCATTGTTGTCCGACGGCATAATTCGTAAACACGTAGGAGTAACAGTGAAAATTAATTCCAAAGCCACCATCCAATTATCATGATTACCTTGCCCCAATGACCCTTTATAAACTGCATCGCCTTCAATAGATGGTTCTTTACTGTATTGGGAGAGATGTCCAGCCGCTCTGCGATTTCATTCCGGCTGAGTCCATCCTCTTTGCTTAACTTATAGATGAGTTTTTGTTGGGTGGGAAGTTGGTTGATGATATTCTGAAGCCATTGACGGGTCTCTTGTTCGAATATTGTTTGTTCAGTAGAACGCTCGCCTTTTTTTGACTTTTCCAATATTTGCGCTTTCATGTTCTTTTCAGCTGCCAGTTTTTTAAAGTGTCGGGAGATTGTATTGTACACTGTAGTAAAGAGGTAGGAAACCGGCTTTTGTATCTCCCCCAGGGAGGACCGATGAAGCCATAAGGATACGAAAACTTCCTGAACAATTTCTTCAGCCGTATCACGAGAACGGGTCATTTTTAATGCGGCGGCGTACACCCGGTCTTTGTATCGATCAAAAATAATCCGGAAGGCACTTTGGTCGTCTTTTTGGGCAATCCGCTGGAGTAAAAGCTTATCCGGTACATCTACACTCATCAACAAAGCATTTGTTAAGAGTGTAAATATACTAAAAAAAATATACTTGCGTTAGCGGCCGCTTATCATAGCACAGTTGGCTTCCCAATGAGGATGACTGTTCCTTCACCCCACGCAATCTGTAAATATCCGCCTACTTCTTTATTTAAAATCCAGTAGCTGTTGCTCCGATTGCTACCCGTCCCTGTGGCTTGGTTTAACAGGCCACTCAATTTCCGACAATAGGTTGTTCCACCTGTTTTAGGTTTTCATCCAAAGGGGTCATCTTAGGCATAATGAGATGAATAAACAGCAGGCATATCAGGTACATACAGCCTGCAATGAGGAAAGCAAAGAAATAGCCTATTTTCCCGCTATTGTCCAATACGCTGCCTAACACAAAAAAGGCGATGATACTGGTAGTGGCGCCCACCGTGCCACCAATACCGGTAACAGAAGCAGTCGCTTTTTTAGGAAATACATCGGAAACCAACGTGAAAAGATTGGCGGACCATGCCTGGTGGCTTGAAGCGGCTAATCCGATAAGTATTACCGCGATCCACTGGTTGTTTGTCTGGGTGGCTAAAATAACCGGTAAAATCGAAACAGCACAAATGAAAAGAGTCGTTTTTCTAGCCTTGTTGATCGACCATCCCTTTTTGATAAAAGCTGAAGATAACCATCCTCCTAAAATACTGCCTACGTCTGCCATGACGTAAATGATGATAAGGGGTAAGGCCAATTCACTTAATTCCAGTCCAAACTCATCATGCAAAAAGATACTACCCCAAAACAGGTAAAACCACCAGACAGAATCGGTCATTTTACCAATGGCGAAAGCCCACGTCTCCTTTTTTGGGAATACCCTTGCCCAAGGAACTCTTTCCGTACTTTCTTTAACGGAATCACTCAGAATATGATTTAATTCTTTTTCAGAAACTTTGCTATGATCCTCAGGACGTTTAAAAGTACGCCACCACATAATGAGCCAGAGCACACTTAAGCCAAACGTGATAAAAAAGGAATATCGCCAGTTGGTACCATCGTTTAAAACAAATAAAGGAAGAATTAAAGGTATAAGGGTCGCGCCTACATTGGTACCCGCGTTAAAGATACCGGTTGCCAGTGCCCGTTCTTTCTTGGGGAACCATTCTGCTACTGTTTTGATGCAGGAAGGGAAATTACCGGCTTCCCCGATGCCCAGACCAAAGCGGGCGACAGCAAAACCAATCCACCCGATTGACTTGGTTACAAAAGCATGGGCTACGCTGAATATCGCCCAAATACTAATTGACAGCGAATAGCCTTTTTTGGTCCCGAGCTTGTCGACTACTCCCCCCATTAGCAGTTGCCCGATAGCGTAGGCGAACATAAAGGCTTCAACGATGTATCCATATTGGGTGTTGGTCCAATGGAACACGTTATCTTGCAGGGTGGGAGCCAGGAACCCTATAATGCTCCGATCCATGTAGTTAATCGTTGTGGCCATGAACAGGAGCGCGAGGATACGCCATCTATAGCCGCTTATTTTAGGTCTTCTCATGTTAGCGTGTTTTACGGATTGAATGAACTTTATTTATTGTTCTTATAGCTGCTTCTTTAATTTCATCGTATGCCTTTGCTGCCAGTAAATCTTTACGAATGAGTTTACTACCCATTCCTACGGCACAAACGCCTGCCTCAAACCAGCCCTGCAGATTTTCTTCCGTAACATCGACACCGCCGGTCGGCATGAATAGTAGCTCTGGAAATAAAGATTTTATGGATTTTACGAATCCGGGACCTAGTAAATCGCCTGGAAAAAGTTTAATCATTTTGGCTCCGATATTTTCAGCACGGATTATCTCCGTTGGCGTCATACAGCCCGGAATCCATAGTAGTTGGTGTTGATGAGCTACTTGTATAACTTCCTCTACGAGGCCTGGGCAAACAATGAAATCTGCGCCCGCCGCTATGAAGTCTTTAGCAGATTGTCCGTTTTTGATGGTACCTACTCCTAAGTTCATCTCCTTTAATTCTTCATTGCAGACTTTTCTCAAAACTTTGAAGTTGTCTAGTGCAGCCTGGCCCCGATTGGTATATTCTACTGCCCTAACGCCCCCGTGATAAAGGGCCTTTAGTACTTCTGCGCTTACCGCGGCGTCGTGGTGAAAATACAAAGGCAGTACACCCTGGTTCTGAATGAGCTGGATAAGAGGATCTCTACTTGACATGAAATTTATTATTTATAATATGTTTGGCGATAGAACGTGTGACCCGGGGCTAAGTCCCTCGGGACTCCTTTTATTTGTTACCGCTGTACTCTTCCGGAGGCATCTCCACCCATCAGGGTTTTTACCTCTGCTAGCGTAGCATGGTTGAAATCTCCTGGGAACGTGTGCTTTAACGCAGAAGCGGCTACAGCAAACTCTGTCGCATCTTTGGTCTTCATACCGGTCACCAGCGCATAGATCAGCCCACTGGCGAAAGAATCACCGCCACCCACGCGATCTACAATCCGGATATCGTATTTTTTGCTGTGATAGAACTCTTTCCCGTCATATACCAGGGCGCTCCATCCATTATCGGAGGCACTGTGGCTTTCCCGTAAGGTAGAGGCGATGTACTTAAATCCAAATTGTTCTTTCATCTGTTTAAATACATCCTTATAGCTTTCTATATTCAATGTTCCTTTCGTTACATCCGTTTCTTTACTTTTAAAGCCCAGGGTAGTTTCCGCATCTTCTTCATTGCCGATGCATACGTCCACATATTGGCATAAACGTGTCATTACTTCTTTGGCTTTTTCTTTGCTCCAGAGTTTTTTGCGGTAGTTCAGGTCAATACTTGTCGTAATCCCTTTCTCTCTAGCAGCCTTTAAGGCAGCTTCGGTAAGGGATGCTGCCTTATCACTCAGAGCCGGTGTAATACCTGTGGTATGAAACCATGTGGCATCCTCAAAAATGGCGTCAAAGTCAAAATCGGCTGCATCCGCTTGTGCTATAGCGGTATTTTCCCGGTCGTAGATGACCTGCGACGCCCGCATAGAAGCGCCTGATTCTAAAAAATATATTCCCAGTCTGCTGCCTCCTCTGGCAATAAACTGGGTATTTACACCAAACCGGCGCAAATGATTAATAGCGGATTGGCCTATAGCGTTTTCAGGGATCCTGGAAACAAAAGTACCGGTTAATCCATAATTACAGAGTGCTACGGCCACATTGGCCTCCCCTCCTCCATAAGTAACATCAAACTGGTCAGTCTGAACAAATCGCTGGTGCCCTGGAGTGGACAAGCGAAGCATAATTTCACCGAGGGTAACTACTTTCTGTGACATGTTAAATGGTTTTATTTTTAAATGGTTATACTGTTCATTGGATGAAGGCCAAAAGCCTAACGCTAAGATCATTTTAAAACTGCCAATCCGCCGACTGGCAAGCTGGACAAACCTGCAATACAAACGACAGTCCATCTTGTGACAGACGCCGGATACTTCCGCAATCTGCCAACGATTCCCTTATTCAAATTTAAAATACGTCCTGGCGTTATTATAACAAATATCTTCAATGATTTTTCCGATCCAGCGTTCATCATTAGGTAACAACCCGGCTTCTACGTCTTTTCCAAATATATTGCACAGCAATCTCCTGAAATAGTCATGCCTGGAATAGGAAAGAAAACTCCTGGAATCGGTAAGCATTCCTAAAAAACAGCTTAATATACTCATATTAGATAAAGCATTTATCTGTTTTTCCATCCCATCCAACTGATCGAGAAACCACCAGGCAGAACCATACTGCAGTTTTCCTTTCCCCGGTCCTTCATTGAAATTGCCTACCATCGCGGCGAAGAGCTCGTTGTCTGCCGGATTATTGTTGTACAGGATGGTTTGAGCCAGGTTTCCTGCCTGTTCTAGTTGATCCAGCAGTCCTACAAGCCCCAAGGCCTGGGGATAATCGCCCATCGAATCAAAACCGGTATCCGGTCCAAAAGCTTTAAGCTTAGCCGTATTGGTATTCCTTAACGCGCCTAAATGAAACTGCTGTGTCCATTTTTTGCTATAATACATTTGGCACAGGTGATACAACAGCAATCCGGAAAAATTATCTTTTTCTGCTTCAGAAAGGTTATCGTTTTCATTGAGTACTTGTTGAAATACCTGATCGGCTTCTTGGCGCTTATGTAAGTCAAAAAACGGAATATAGCTTAAGCCATGGTCTGCAAGACGGCATCCGTTTTCGTGAAAATAGTCTACCCTGTTTTGTAGGGCCTCTATCAGGGTTTCGAAATTGTGGATGGAAAGATTACTTACCCCTGAAAGACGTTTAACATACGCTCTGAAACTACTTTTGCCACCAATGTCCAAAGCTTTGTCCGGTCGAAAAGCTGGTAATATTTTTATTTCAAAACCACTGCTTCGGATCTGTTGATGGTAATTTAAAGGATCACATGGATCGTCTGTAGTGCAGACAGTGGTTACCCGAAAATGTTTCAATAGCCCTCGAGCTGTAAATTCAGGTTTTTGTAAAAGCTTATTGCAATGGTCATAAATCTCTTTGGCGTTATCCTTATCTAGATATGTTTCTACCTTAAACGGGTTTTTTAGTTCAAGATGGGTCCAGTGAAATAATGGGTTGCGGAGGGTTTGTGGTACTATCTCCGCCCATTTGATAAATTTCTCTTCATCATCGGCCGCTCCTGTAATATACCTTTCATCTACTCCAAGCGTACGCATGGCACGCCACTTATAATGGTCGCCCCTCAGCCAGATATCTGTCATGTTAGAGAAGCTATAATTTTCTGCAATTTGTTGTGCCGGAAGATGACAATGATAGTCTATAACCGGCATTTTTTCGGCATGGTCGTGGTATAAGATGCGTGCGGTTTCATTTTGCAACAAAAAATTTTCGTCAAAAATATACGGGCTTGTAATCGGTTGTCCAATTGCCTTATCTATTAGTTTGTCCGTCATTTCAATGATGTTATCAGTAATTGGCTTTAAATACCAAGTATCAAGTTTTACAAATGGGGTCTATGTTTAATTACACAATCATTCCTGTTATTCCCATTTCCAGTCCTCTTAATTCTGCTAGGCCGCGTAACCTGCCGATGGCAGAATAACCGGGATTCGTCTTTTTATGCAGATCATCTAGCATCTGATGCCCGTGATCCGGACGAAAAGGAATGGTCTCATTACGCTTCTTTTGAATATTTATCAGCGTTTTCATTATGGCGTACATATCATTATCTCCATTCAAATGGTCGGCTTCATAAAAGCTGTTATCTTCTTCCTTAGTGACATTTCTTAAATGTGCAAAATAGACCTTATCCCCTGCTTTTTCCAATATTTCTACCAGATTATTGTGTCGACCAGCTCCCAATGATCCTGTGCAATAGCACAAGCCGTTTGGTTTTTTATCTATTCTATTTAACAACCACATAATATCTTCCAGCGAACTCACAATACGAGGAAGCCCCAGTATATTCATGGGAGGATCATCGGGGTGGATGGTCATTTTTATATCGTTTTCCTCACAGGTTTCCATGATATTTTCTAAGAAAAAGGACAGGTTTTCTCTTAAACCGTTATGCCCGATCTCCTGATAGATTCCGATGCTTTTTAGCAATTGATCTGTTGTTGCCGAGGCTTCGCCGGGCACACCCATGAGGATGCTTTCAGAAAGACGTACGATGCTGTTGTCATCATACCTTTCAAATCTTTGCTTGGCATTTTGCAGCATCTCGTCTTGGTAATCTGCTTCCGCTCCTTTTCTTTTGAGTACAAAGACATCGAAAACGGCAAGATCAGTCCAATCTAACCGCAGGGCTTTGGCACCGTTTGGTAGTTCATAATCCAGTTGAGTACGTGTCCAGTCGAGCACAGGCATGAAGTTGTAGCAAACTTTATGTATGCCGCAGGAAGCGAGATTCCTCAACGTCTGGTTATATTGATCCAGGTAGCTTTTATAGGCTCCACTTCTTGTTTTAATATCCTCGTGTACATTGACGCTTTCTACCACGTCCCAGGTTAATCCTGCTGCTTCAATGATGTGCTTTCTTTTTTGAATAGCTTCAATAGGCCAAATCTCTCCATGAGGGATATAGTGCAACGCGGATACAATCCCGGTAGCTCCAGCCTGCTTTACATCCTGAAGACTTACCGGATCATCGGGTCCGTACCAGCGCCAGGTTTGTTTTAGTTTCAAAGTTAAATGATTCTATGTTTAAATTTGGTAATTGTTTAATTGCTTAAAGGTTCAGGTGGAATACCTGAACGTATTTCCACTTTGATATGGTATGCAAGGTATTATGCTGCGTATTCCATTTTTTTGCCTGATGCACCGCTTTTTGCGTTTCGCTCTTGGTTTATACTCCCGAATACGCGTTAAACCCTCCATCAACCATCACTATCTCTCCTGTTACGAACCGGGACGCATCACTCATCAGGTAAATCACGGTGCCGTCCAGCTCTTCGGGAACACCCAGGCGGCCAAAGGGGGTGTTGGTTACGAATTTCTGTGTTCTTTCCGCATAACCGCCGTCGGGAGTAAGCAGCAAATCTTTGTTCTGTGCAGTTAAAAATACACCAGGAGCAATGGCATTGATTCGCATTCCATCCCCATAACGCTGTGCCAGTTCAATGGCCATCCATTTTGTGTAACTTTCAATGGCACATTTAGCCATTCCGTAGCCCATTACCCGCGTCAGAGGTCTTTTCCCTGTGAGGGAGGATACATTTAAGATGACTCCTTTTTTGCTTTTTGCCATTTCTTGTGCGAAAATCTGCGTAGGGATTACCGTGCCGTAGATATTGAGGTCAATAGCTTCTTTGAGATCTTTTATTTTTACGGAAAATAGGTTCTGATCGGGTTTGACCACTGAAGCCGGTACGTTTCCACCGGCGGCATTGATCAATCCGTCTATTTTCCCCCACTCTGCGATAATCGTATCCTTTGCTTTCTCCACTTGTGATTCGTTCAAGACGTCGGCGATTACCGGAATAGCCATTCCGCCATTTTCTCTGATCTTGTCGACAGTTGCCGCCGCTTTCTCTTTGTTTCTTCCTAAGACAGCTATTTTGGCGCCGGCCTTAGACAGCGCTACCGCCCAGGACCCCCCCAAGACACCGGTTCCCCCTGACACAACAATGATTTTATCCTGTAAAGAAAATTGTGATAATCCATTCATATTTTATGTAAAATTTTGCAATTTTGATGAAAACGTTTGCATAAAGGTATAATATTTATTCAACAAGAGAAAATTATTTTTTTAAATTTTGCAATAAAGAGCCGAAACAAGGCCTGTTTATCTAAAAAATAAAACAAATATTAACTAGATGACCGAATAATCAGATCCGTGGGTACTACTACATCCTTTTGTTTTTTCTGTTTGGATTTATACTGGAGCAGCTCTAGCATGGACCTGGCCGCTAAGGCTCCCATGTCGG
The DNA here is from genome assembly GCA_964467635.1 of uncultured Chitinophagaceae bacterium. Taxonomy (GTDB): domain Bacteria; phylum Bacteroidota; class Bacteroidia; order Chitinophagales; family Chitinophagaceae; genus FW021-bin31. The sequence continues at coordinate 8,132 of CAYXRN010000071.1, forward strand.
TGGGATACTGTTCTACAGTAGTGATGGCAGGAGTGATTATTTCAGTTCGCGGGTCATTGGAATAGCCTATTATTTTGATATCGCGTGGGATATTCAATCCCAATGCCCTGACATATTTATGTACCTCGAGCGCAGTAGTGTCATTGGCACAGAATACGGCATCCGGATACGGTTTTTTCTTAAATAGTTTCTTGCAGGTTTTAATTGCATTTTCCACTGTCAACAAGTGGCTGAAAGTACGGTTTTTTTTCAATCTGACGTGGCCATCCTGTAAAGCCTTTTTGAAACCTTTAAGCCTGTCCTGATATAAATTACAGCTGAGCAAGCCATTGATGAAAGCGATGTCTTTACATCCTCTTGATATCAAATATTTTCCTGCTTGGAAGCCACCATGATAATCATCTCCCCGGATGATTTTTGCGGGGAAATCGGCAGGAACGCGATCGTAGAAAACGATCGGAATTTGATGGTCTGAAAATAATTTGAAATGGTTAAAATCGGTGGTGTGCATGGTGGCGGAGACAATCAGTCCTTCTACCCGTGCGTCATAAAGGGTGTTGACCAGCTCTTTTTCTAATTCTACGGAATCATTGGACTGGCAGATGATGATGTTGTAGTCAGAGCTGTGAATCGTGTTTTGGATGGCCGTGACCAGCGTAGACTGGAAATACATGGAAATGCGCGGCACAATGAGTCCGATGATGTTGGAATGCCGGCTACGCAACCCAGCAGCCAAGGTGTTTCGCCGGTACCCTAGCTTTTCGGCCATTTTTTTGACCTTTTTTTTTGTTTCCTGGCTAATGTAGGGGTGGTCTTTCAATGCTCTGGAAACCGTAGAGGGAGAAACCTTAAGAGCGTTAGCGATGTCCACAATTGTACTCGAAGATTGTCGTGCCATTGTAATGAAGAATAGAGGAATTTAGTATTTGTAATCTATGCGTGGCGTTTTTACCGGAGTCTCAAAAATATAAAAAAATGTGTAATTCCATGATTAATATTGCAGTTTTTAAAAAAGCACCGGTGTTTATATGGCAGAATAGAAAGTCGACCGGCTTTTCGATGGATATAAGCAGCTCGTTTTACCCTTACCTTTCGGAATAATTTTCGTAAGTTTGCCATAGGTTCTTTGATAGGGTAACCAGGTTATCTCGGATGTTTTCCGAAGAGAGAAAGCATTAAAACAATCAACATTCGTATTTGGGTGGGAAGACAGAGACTCCTCAAGCCTGGTCATCTCTAGTGGTTGTGCAATTCACAATTGTTCAGTATAAAAAAGTTAGAAATGCCATCTCCTGAGAAAAAAGCTGTTTTGAAGAAAATAAATCAAACGGGAATTGTACCTGAGTTTTATCATGATGATCCGGAAGTTTGTAAGAATGTACTAAAGGCTTGTTATGAGTCGGGAATCAGAGTGATAGAATATCTTGACAATGCCCCGCGAATTCAGGAGAACTACCAGGTCCTAAAAAAATATGTGCAACAGAACCTGCCTGACCTGTACTTTGGTATCGGTAATGTAAAAGAAATAGATACGGCCCGCAAAGCACTGGATTTTAATGCTGATTTCCTGGTAGGGTCTATTATCAATCCGGAGGTAGGAAACCTGTGTAAAGAAAGGAATGTATTATGGATCCCGGGTTGTGCCACGCCCACAGAGATCAACCAGGCCCGCAAAGCAAGTGCGACCCTGATCAAAATATTTCCGGCAGAAGCGCTGGGTGTTTCTTTTGTGCGCTCTGTGAAACGTATATTTCCTAATTTGCAATTTATGCCCTCAGGTGGCGTTTACCCCAATGCAGCCAGTATTATCCCCTGGATGGAGTCGGGCGCAACTGCGGTTAACATGGGGTATCAGCTTATCTCCGAAGAAATGCTCGCGTTGAATGATTTTTCCTACCTGCAGGCACACCTGAGGAAGCTTCTGAAAACGATTAAACAATGGCGGAGGCAAAGCATAGCGTGATGCATCCGGCTTTTTCACCCCCTGAAATTGCGCTAACTTTGCAGCTTAAATCGTTCTGAGTGAAACTACCCAAAAGAAAAAAATTTCTGGATTTTAGTCTGCTTAACCGGATATTCCGCTATGCGCTTCCTTATAAAAAGCAATTTATCTTAAGTGTGACAGCGGCGGTTCTGTTGGCCCTGATAGCACCGGTGAGGCCTTATCTAATTCAGGTAACGGTAGATCAGTATATCGCCAGTGACCTGGTAAGGATGGTGGTATATATCACCCTTTTTCAGATCGGGCTCTTGCTTATTGAATCAATGATTGAATTTGGGTTTTCTTATTTATCCAAATGGCTGGGACAGGCGATTATTAAGGATATGAGACGGCAGGTTTATAAAAGGATATTGGGGCTGAACCTGCGCTTTTTTGACCGGACGCCTATTGGCACATTAACTACAAGGACCATCAATGACATCGAGGCTATCAACAATATCTTCGCCAATGGTCTGATCTCTATCATAGCCGATGTATTAATGATCCTGGTCATTTTGCTGGTTATGCTGTTTACAGATTGGAAGCTTACCCTGATCAGCCTTAGTGTATTCCCGATCCTTATCATCGCCACCTATATTTTTAAAGAGAGCGTCAATAAATCTTTTTTTAAGGTTCGTAATGCCATTTCTGCACTTAATGCGTTTGTCCAAGAGCATATTTCAGGCATTTTTATCGTCCAGGCCTTTTCTGCGGAGCAGCGGGAGCATGAAAAATTTTCTCACATTAATAAGGATTTGAGACGGGCCAATGTAAGTGCTATTTTTGCTTATGCTGTTTTTTTTCCGGTGGTAGAAATCGTATCGGCACTTTCGCTTGGTTTGTTGGTATGGTATGGTTCTTCCCAGGTTTTGAATTATGAAGGTTCTATTGGGGTGATCATTGGCTTTGTCCTATATATTAACATGCTTTTCAGACCTTTACGTAGCCTGGCCGATAAATTCAATACGTTGCAAATGGGCATGGTAGCAGCAGAAAGGGTATTTAGGGTGTTGGATAATAAGGATGAAATGCCGGATAAGGGTAAACACGCGCCCCAGCAAATTTCCGGGGATATTGTTTTCGATAAGGTCTGGTTTGCCTACAATAAAGAAGAATATGTATTGAAAGACATTTCCTTTCATCTGAAGCCCGGTGAAACAATGGCGGTAGTAGGGGCTACCGGATCGGGGAAAACAACGATGATCAGTATCTTGAACCGCCTTTATGAAATTCAAAAAGGCCGGATTCTCATTGACCAGATAGAACAACAGGAATACCGTCTTGATGTTTTGCGTCGCCATATCGGCGTTGTATTACAAGACGTGTTCTTATTTTCGGGTTCAATTTTGGATAATATTACCCTTCGTAATCCAAAGATCGGAAGAGAAAAAGTTATAGAAACCGCTAAAATGATTGAATTGCACGACTTCATCATGCAGCTTCCGGGAAATTATGATTTCAACGTTATGGAGCGCGGAGGAATGTTGTCTTTAGGCCAGCGGCAATTAATTTCTTTTATCCGTGCTTTATTGTACAATCCTTCTATTTTGATTCTGGATGAAGCTACCTCTTCTATTGATACGGAATCAGAGCTATTAATCCAGAAGGCTACAGACCGCTTGATTCACAACCGGACGGCGATTGTAATCGCTCATCGTTTATCTACCATAAGCAAAGCCAATAAGATTTTGGTAATGCACAAGGGAGAGATTATTGAGGCAGGGGACCATGAACGCCTGCTTGGCCAAAAAGGCGCTTATTACCATTTGTATCAAATGCAGTTTAAGGAACAAGCAGAACAGCTATGAACCTAATATGACGGATGGACTTTGCTGTGCGTTTTGTAAAAACAGGAAAGAAGTTAAGGGTCGCTTGTGCGTGAAAAATTAAATGTTCTTAATTCTTTAGTTAAAAGCGGAAAAGCTGGAATATTTCCTAAACCAAAGGGTATGCGTCGCTCCTTAACTTCTTTTAAACATTGATTTGATAATGCCTGCTTATATATTTAACTTTTGACGGATGTTTTCCGGTACCCCGTTTTTATTTACCAGAAAAGAAGTGGTTTTGTATTTGACAAAATCTTTTGTTACATATAGATAGCCTTGATAGTCGTTATGTGTACCCCATGAATTTTTAATGCGGTACCATTCTTTGCCATTTTGATCTTTAGCAATGCCAACTATTTGCATGCCGTGATCATCGGTGGTTTTGTAGTTATCAAAAGCCATCTGACGCATTTCGGGAGTGATATTTCTTTCGGGCTTTGGCCCCTTAAACATGTCCTCCCGCTGCTCCTTTGTCATGTTTTTCACCTTAACGGCAGGTACATATGCAACCCCGTTTTTCCAGCTAAAATAAGGTTCGCTTACATCTGTTCCCCAGGCTACACTATATCCGTTTTCGAGTGCATTATCTATGATCTTTGTAATGTCATCCATAGGAATATTCCAGTCCCATTGAAAAGCCCAATTATCGGGTACCATCATCATGGCCTTTTCCCAATAGGGCGTGCTGGTTTGCGAAATAAACTCGACATAATTTTTGGGATTGATGCCAACAACCTCTTTAGCGAAGGTTTTTGGAGTATAGGTTTTCCCTTTGAACTCAAAAGTATCCGGTACAGGACCGAAGTAGGCGTCCAAAACGTTGTTGAAAGCTACTTTCCAGTTAGGGGTCAATTTCCCATTTTTGTTTTCCACAACCGCATCTAGCATGGCTTTTAAAATGGCGTTCATCTCCCCAAATCGGTTGATTTCGGTGCCGTAGTTTAAACCTGTGTAAACAGATTCGGGCAGCGCGCCATACTTTGCATACATATTGATAACATCATGCGGTTCACCGCCCTGTCCCCATTTTAATCCTCCGTGCATGCGCACGTAATTAATGGCTTTTTCCATGTATACACATCTGGCGGAATATATCTTTGACAGCGGGACAGGTTGTTTTCCTGCGCTGGCCATCTCGGAAGACAGGAAAGAATTAGTGGAATAGCTCCAGCAGGTACCTGAAGCCCCTTGGTTTTCTACCGGCGTAGTTTCTACATCCACGATGGTGGTGAAGTGAAAGCCTGCCTTGGCATTCTCACTTTTGTTGTTAATCACTTTGTTGACCAGGTCGACCTGTGAAAACACAGGACTTGCAACAAAAAGGATCAATCCAAGTAAAATAAACTTGTTTTTCATGTTTTGGTGGTTTTTGATTAAATCTGTGTCTAAAAAGTGGTTAAAGTTAGGATTATTTTTACTTTTACACTAAAATCAGGATGGCGTTTGGTGCGATCTTTATATTTTCTATATTAAAAAGAATAATAAGACTATGGCATTTGAAGTAAATGAAATTGATCATAATGGATTGGAAATCACGGAATTAGAAAATACGCTAACCCATACAAAAGTACAGATTCTTCCCTCCTCGGGCGCACTCTGGTATGGATGGATCGTGAAGAAGGGCGACCAGCACCTCAATTTTATAGACCATTACAAAGATGCTGCTGACCTGGCGGAAAACTTGAAGGATTCTTACAAAAGCGCGAATCTCAGCCCATTTGCTTGTCGCATTCCGGAGGGCAAATACACCTATCAAGGCAAACAATATGAATTTGTCAATAAATTCAAAGATGGCAATGCCATTCACGGCCTTTTAGCAGACAAGTCTTTCAGCCGGGGCACTGTAAAGCAAGATGAAGAGAAGGTCAGTTGTTCTTTCGATTATCAATATCGAAAAGACGACGCGGGCTATCCTTTTGAATATAATTGCAAGGTGGTTTATACTTTACATCAGGATAATCGGGTTACTTTGGAGACGGTTATCAAAAATGTTTCCAAGGAAGCTATTCCCCTGGTAGATGGATGGCATCCGTATTTTACGACGGGCACAGAGGTAAATGAATGCCTGCTGCAGTTTTCTTCCAAGCAGGTCATAGAGTTTGATAAAAACCTGATTCCTACCGGCAATTTATTGCCTTACCGGCAGTTCGAGCAACCGCGTCCATTGGCGGACACCGAATTGGACCATTCTTTCCTCTTGGATGAAAAGGCGGCTCAGCCAAAGTGCACTTTTACGGATCCGGTTCAAAATATTAAACTGCGTTTTTATCCCTCCGAAAACTATCCGGTATTGCAGATATATACTCCTCCGCATCGAAAGAGTATAGCAATAGAAACGCTCAGTGGCGCACCCGATGCTTTTAATAACGGTATAGGCCTTATTGTGCTGCAACCACAGGAGGAAGAACGGTTTGAGGTTACTTATGCGGTAGAAGTGTAGAGAATTGCCACTAAGGCTGCCTTGGACGGGGCATATTCATGATACAGAAGTTATGGTACGTAGCCGCCAGCCCACCTTCCAGCAATATTTTTTATCCGTCTTTTTCCAGAGGAATGCCAGATAAAATCTGCGAAGGAAGTGTCATCAGCCTTTTTTATGGTGTGCGAGGACGTTCATTTAACATGCACGCACATTTTAGAAAATTAAACATGCAATGAGCTTGTACTGAATACAGGCTTTTTGGCATCCGCATTGAAAAGGGGAAGCGGAATCCTTTCGGGGATAATAATCTTGCGCAACCGTTTGAACAGACGTGATCTCTATTTTTGCTGTATCTTGCGCGCGGTTTACCCTTTGTTGTACTGCTGTCTTGTTCTTGATTATCAACAAACAGTTAAAACAACAGGCATGTCTAAGTCCACGTTTACCACACTTCTTTTTATTTTTTCGCTTTTCTTTACCATTACCGTAGCAGCGCAATCGGTGCACACCGCTGTTAAAGAAGAAAATGGGGTGAAAGTATTTTCGTTATCTAATAACAAAGTCACTCAAAAAGTATTGGTGAAAAACAATCGGCTTGTCGGAGATATATTGTCCGGCAAGCCGGACTGGCTTGCGGCTCATCATAATGCTGGCTCACACGCTGTTTATACGGATGGCGATTTTTCTTTAAAAATGATGTGGACGGACTGGACTGCTCCTGGCAGGCAGGTGCACGGGAATGTGCAGATCGCTTTTAATAAAGCGGATTATCGTTTTCAAACCTATCATTTTGAAGGCAGTAAGCATGGAGGCCAATTGTTACAGTTGTATTTTAAGCCAACACTCCAAACCAATACCATACAATTGCGGATTACCTATGAGCTGCTGCCGGACAAATTTTATGCGCGCAGGCAAATTGCTGTTAGAGATACTGTAAAAAAGACCAACTGGCTGCGTATTTTTCTTTCTAGAAATAGTAAAGTCAGTTCAACAAATGCAGTCGCCTATTCTATTGTCAAAAAGGGCGCTTTCGGACAGCCTGCTGCGGTGAACTTTACCAATGGCGGAGTTTTCTTTGGGATTGAGTATCCGGCGGCAACTACCACCATTAAACGCCTAGACAATCAGCGAGTAACGTTAAAGTGCAAAGAAATTGTAGGCGCGGTAGTGAAAGCGCAATGGGTTTCCAGTAAGTGGGTGGTTGAAGGGCTAGCCCCCAATCGTTATGTGAAAAACTGGTTCTTCAAATACCTGCCGGACATTCGTTATACAAAGAACGAACCATACGCTTTGTATAATAGTTGGTATGACCTGCGTTCGCCGGCGTTTAAAAATGTGGCTGATAACCATATTATGAATCAGAAGAACATTCTGGACATCATTGATGCGTTTAAGGAAAACATGATAAAGCCTTATGGTATTCATCTGGATGCCTTTGTACTTGATGATGGCTGGGATATTCATAAAAGCGACTGGAAGCTGGACCCTAAAACTTTTCCCAATGGGCTGAGGACTATCTCTGATGCTTTAGCAAAAATGGGTACGGCTTTAGGTATCTGGTACGGTCCTACGGGTGGCTATTCATTTCGTAATGACCGAATCAACTGGATGAAAGACCACGGTTACGGCGTGGTAAGGGGACAGAGTAACCGGCTTATGCTATGCATTGGTGACAAAAGGTACAGTAAACTATTTCAAAAAAGAACTACCGATATGGTAAAAAACGGAGGCGTGGGTTATTTTAAATGGGATGGCTTGCAATTTTCCTGTAGCAACCCTACTCACGGACATCCCATAGGAGAGTACTCCCGCCGGGCCTTATTGGATTCGCTTATTGCTAAATGTAAGGCCGTACGGGCTGTAAATCCCGATGTTTACCTGAATATTACTTCCGGTACTTGGCTGAGCCCCTGGTGGATGATGTTCGCCAATCAGATCTGGATGCAGGGGGGAGACTACGGTTTCGCTGATGTGCCATCATACAGTCAGCGGGATGCTTCCATGACATACAAAGACCTGGTATTGTACAATGATTTTTATAACCTCGACCAATGGTTTCCGCTTTCCAATCTGATGACCCATGGAATAATTAAAGGCCGGCTGAATGAAATTGGTGGAAAGGACGACCCGTTGAGCAAATTTACAGATGACGCGATGTTTTATTTTGGACGGGGAGTGACGATGTATGAGTTATATATATCTCCCGACTTGTTGAACGCCGGCGAATGGAACGCTTTAAGCAAGTCGTTGAAGTGGGCGGAAGATCGTTTTCCTGTGCTTAATAACAATACCTACATGATCGGCGGGCAACCGGCAGCTGGAGATTCATATGGTTATGTACATTATAAAGGTAATAAAGGGATTATTGCTTTGCGTAACCCGCAAATGAAAGAACAAAATATTGATGTGAAATTAGCTCCGGCATACGGGATGGATCCGGAAGCGCATTCGCTGGTACTGGAAAGGGTTTATCCGGATCATTGGATTTCGCCAAATCTATATGCAGCGGGTGCTACCATTACTCTTCCTTTGAAAGGATATGAGTCGGCTATTTATGAAGTATATCCACTGGATTCTGCCCACCGTCCATTATTGGCGGATGTTTCGTTCAGAGAAATTAGGGCCGGAGGAAACAACTATCAGATTGATGTCTTAGAAACTGGTAAGGAAGCTGGATTTCTAAATCCTGCAGCTGTAGCTTCTCTAAAGGTGGATGGTCAAGAAATAAGGCAGCCCCTGGCATTGGATTTACGGGAGAGTGAGACAGGTGATTTGGGGACGCATCACCTGAACTTTACAGGTAATTCCGTCACCGCTACTGTACAGTTTGGGGACGACGTTTTGCAGCCCAGATTTATTGTTTTTCTCCATCCCGACTCCGCTTATCAGGGAAAAACATTCCCGGAGGGAGAGCTAGTCATAGACGGCAAAGCCGTGAAGTCTACCCGTCAACAGCAAAAAGGGGTCTGGAGCGTATATTCTTATATGCTTAAAGGGAAAGCATCAGGTTCGCATACCTTTAGCCTGGAATTGCAGCAAAGTGACAAGGTAAAACAATGGGAAGGCCATGTGGAAGTATGGTTGATCGGTCAACACAAAATTGAACCGGTTGCTGTAACAGTTAGGACCAAAAATCAGGTAAAAGCGGAGCCTATGCCTCCAAGCCCTTACGAAAAGGATGCGGTAGGCTATCAGGTAAAGCTAGGAGAAGGGAAGGTGGGATTCTAGGGAATTAACAATAG
>CAYXRN010000072.1:0-17181 GCA_964467635.1 uncultured Chitinophagaceae bacterium
AAGTCGCTTTGGCCGCGGATGGGCCTGGCTGGGCGTTAAGGCCGATGGCAGCCTTTGTATTTGCTCAACCCCTAATCAGGACAATCCCCTGATGGACGTAGCCGAGTGTCCCTGTACCCCGGTACTGGGAATTGACGTGTGGGAGCATGCCTATTATTTAAAATATCAAAACCGTCGTCCGGATTATGTGAAAGCTTTCTGGAACCTGGTGCGCTGGGATGTGATAGGCGAACGTTATGAAAAGGCAGCGGGCTAATCAGCCGCTTTTTAGTTGTTCCGTACTTAAGGTTAAAAGACGAAGCCGTTTATTTTCAAAATAAGCGGCTTTTTTCATTGGTAGAAAAGTGTCTGTACGCAGCCGGTGACGAGGGACGGGATTGCGCCGCGGCTGAAGATCAGACAGATTTCGGAAGCCACAGGAACCGTGGTCGGATATTTAACTATTTTTGCACTTTGAAAAACAAAAGAATACTTTGCATGATGACTGCTTCAGAGATCCGCCAGCGTTTCCTTGATTTTTTTCGAAAAAAACAACACGAGATTGTCCCATCCGCCCCTATCATCGTAAAAAATGACCCCACCCTGCTGTTTACCAATGCCGGGATGAATCAGTTTAAAGACTTTTTCCTGGGCAATAAAAAAGCGGCCGGTGCAAGGGTGGCCGATACCCAGAAATGCTTGCGGGTCAGCGGCAAGCACAATGACCTGGAGGAGGTGGGCAGAGACAGCTATCACCATACCATGTTTGAAATGCTGGGCAACTGGAGTTTTGGCGCCGCTGAAAAGGGCGACGGCTACTTTAAAGCGGAGGCGATCGCCTGGGCCTGGGAATTGTTGACACAAGTGTATAGAATCCCTAAAGACCGGCTTTATGTTTCTGTGTTTGGCGGCGATGAGCAGGATGGCCTGCCGGTGGATGAACAGGCCCGGGAGTTATGGAAAAAGCATATTGCAGAAGACCGCATTTTGCTGGGTGGCAAAAAAGATAATTTTTGGGAAATGGGGGCCATAGGCCCCTGTGGCCCCTGCAGCGAGATCCATATAGACTGCCGGCCGGACGCCGCCCGCCAACAAAAGGACGGGAAGCTGTTGGTCAATGCCGACCATCCGCAGGTGATTGAGATATGGAATTTGGTCTTCATGGAATTTAACCGGTTAAAAGATGGCCGCCTGGCACCCTTGCCGGCTAAGAGTGTAGATACCGGTATGGGACTGGAACGCCTGGTCCGTATCCTTCAGCACAAATCTTCTAATTACGACACGGACCTCTTTACACCGCTTATCGAAAAGATAGCCGAACTCTCGGGAAGAAAATACCAGGGCGGGGACACCGATGAAGACATCGCTTTCCGGGTGATTGCTGATCATATCCGGGCCATTAGCTTTAGCATCGCCGATGGACAGCTGCCTTCCAATACTGGCGCAGGTTATGTGATCCGGCGGATACTGCGCCGCGCGGTACGTTATTACTTTTCTTTTTTTGGACGCAAAGAACCGTTGCTGTATCAACTGGCCGAAACGTTATCGGAGCAATTTGCCGGGGTGTTTCCTGAACTGAAAAAACAGCTTGCTTTTGTCCAAAAGGTAATCTTGGAAGAAGAAACCGGTTTTTTGCGTACCCTCGAAAGCGGGATGAAGCGTATGGAGGACTACTTTTCCCAGGCCCGCCAAAAGGAAGTGGACGGCAAAACCGCTTTTGAGCTCTACGATACTTATGGCTTTCCCATAGACCTGACCCGGCTCATCGCAGGAGAAAGAGGTTGGAAGGTAGATGAAAAAGGCTTTGAAAGTGAGATGAAGCAGCAAAAGGAACGGTCCCGCAAAGCTACCGTCATTGATTCGGAAGATTGGATAGAGCTCCATCCTGAAGGGCAGTCCCGCTTTGTCGGCTACCAGGATCTGTTGGTCGAAACCCGGGTGTTAAAATACCGGAAAGTAAAAACAGGTAAGAAAGAAAGCTATCAGGTCGTTTTGGAAACTACGCCTTTTTACGCCGAAAGTGGCGGCCAGGTGGGCGATACGGGTGTGCTTAAAATAGGGGAAGAAACCATTCAGGTAAAGGACACCAAAAAAGAAAATGCGCTTACCGTTCATATTACCGGTCATATCGCGGCCGATATGCACGGGCCGGTTACCGCCAAAGTGGATATGGAAAAGCGGCTGCAAGCCATGCGCAATCATTCGGCCACTCATTTGTTGCACGCTGCCCTGAAGAAGGTGCTGGGCGAGCACATCAACCAGAAAGGCTCTCTCGTCAGCCCGGAGCTCCTGCGTTTCGATGTTTCTCATTTTTCAAAGATTACCGATGAGGAGATTCGTCAGGTAGAAATGATCGTCAACAAGAAAATACGGCAAAACACACCGGTAGGAATTCAGGAGATGCCCAAAGAAGAGGCGCTCAAACTGGGCGCTACCGCTTTATTCGGAGAAAAATACGGGCAAGTCGTCCGTGTAGTGACCATTGATCCCGACTTTTCTCTCGAGCTTTGCGGCGGTACGCATGTCACCCATACCGGCATGATCGGACTGTTTATTATAACCGCTGAAAGCGCGGTAGCAGCTGGCGTGCGTAGAATAGAAGCCCTGACCGGCGGCGCCGCTATCCGCTATATGGCCGGTAAGCTGGAGGAGAATAAAAAGCTATCCGCTATTTTAAAAAGCAATAGCCCGGTAAAAGCCATCGAAAAGCTGCTGGATGAAAAAAGCGCGCTTGAGAAAACCGTTGAACAATGGCAATCCCGGGAAAGAGCAGCCACAAGCAAAGCACTTGCAGCTGAAGCGGTAAACCTGGATGGGGTATTATTTGTTGGTAAAGATATAACGGTAGATGCTTCCGGGGACTTAAAGAAGATCTGCTTTGATTTGAAAACGCATTTAAAAAGCCGTTATGTAGTGGTGTTAACCGCTACGGTAAACGGCAAAGCGATGGTCGCTATTTTGATAGATGACCAACTGGTCAGGGACAAAGGCTGGGACGCGGGGCAATGGATTAAAGAAATAGCAGCACCCCTGATCCTCGGGGGCGGCGGCGGACAAAAATCACTGGCGACGGCCGGAGGAAAGGACCCCAGGCGGTTGCCTGAAGTGATAGACAAGATCAGAAGCTTGGTTCGTTGATTTTTTAACAGTGCGTTATTATTCCCCTCTTCCTTTTAACTTTTTGCTAACCTGCGCTGTGTTTCATCTGCCTTACATTTGTAATGTATTAAAACTATTAGTCATGAGAAAGTCGATTTTGCCTGTCCTGCTGATCGCGGGCAGTTCATTTTTTTCTTTGAAAGGCATGGCGCAACAGCAGGCGGACACTTCCGAAAAACAAGAAACCATCATTTTGAAAAAGGATGGTACTTTTCCCGAAAACCTGACGATTCATATCGAGGGGGACCGGGTCACTATCAACGGGAAAACGCCTGATGATATTTCTATTACCCGAAAAAAATCTTCCGGGAATGGAGCGATGCTGTTTAAACAATTTGACCGACAGGGTTCTTCAGGCGGCACCTTTCAGCCGCGCTTTAAAGGCAGTTTTTTGAACAGCAGCCGAACTTTTTTGGGGGTGCTGACCAAGCGCGACGATTCTTCTACGGGGGCACGGATTGCGGAAATTGAAGCCGGCACGCCGGCAGACAGCGCCGGTCTGCAAAAAGGGGATGTGATAACCCAGGTGAATGAGCAGGACATCGCTTCTCCCGAAGCGCTCAGTAATGCGATCCGGTCCTATGAGCCGGGGAATAAGGTGACGATTACCTTTCTTCGCAACGGGCAACAGCAAAAAATAGACGTTACCTTGGGCCGCCTGGATAATTCCCATGGCCGGATATTTAATCCTTCTCCATTTGAGTCTTATCTTCCCCCTAATGATAACCTCATGGAGCAATGGTTCAGGCACAGTCATCCGCGCATTTACCGGGCTCCTAATATCAGGGCCTACAATCCCTCCGGTCCCCACCTGGGCGTAGTCGCAGAAAATCATGAAGATCCCGAAGGGGTAAGGGTAGTGCATGTAAGTCCCAATACCCCGGCGGAAAAGGCGGACTTTAAACCGGACGATATCATCACGGCTTTCGGCGGCGCACCCATCGAAAATGTTGATGGCTTGAAAGAGGCGATTAAAGAAAATAAAGGCAAGGATAACATAAAAGCCGAAGTGGAAAGAGACGGGAAAAAGGTGACCCTTTATGTTTCGCTGGAAGGCGATAAGGACAGGACCAGCCTTTAAAGGGCGGCTTGGCCATAACCGCTTTTTTCGACCACAAGTTGCAGGCGATACTTTAGGGTTTGTCGATGTGGGGAAGCTTTGAGCCGGCTGCTAAAAAATGCTTATCTTGAGGGTAAATCCAATACATCATGGCTGAACCTAAAGTATTATGGGCTGCGGAGAAGGCTACAAAAGAACAGTCGGGGCTTGTCCGCTACATGCAATGGCTGGAGCAACACTTAAAGCTTACTTTTGAGGATTACCATGCGCTTTGGAGCTGGTCCGTCGACAATCCATCGGAGTTTTGGGAAAGCATCTGGCAATTTTTCCACGTCCAATCCTCAAGCCCTTATACGCAAGTAAGATCCGAGGCCCCCATGCCCCGGACCCGCTGGTTTGAGGGCGCTACACTCAATTATGCGGCCCATGTATTCCGCAACAAGACAACGGCATACCCGGCGCTGCTCTTTTGTTCAGAAAGGCGGCAGCAGCCCGTGGAGTTATCCTGGGAGGCATTTGAAGACCGCACGGCCGCATTACAAGCTTTTTTTAAACAACAACAGATCAGGCAGGGGGACCGGATAGCCGCCTTTTTGCCCAATATCCCTGAGGCGTCCGTCGCGTTGATGGCCACCCTGTCTCTGGGAGCCGTCTGGAGCAGCTGCTCTCCGGATTTCGGCACCGAAAGCGTATTGGACCGGTTTCGGCAGATTGAGCCGCGTATACTGATCGCTACCGACGGGTATACCTACAATGGAAAAGCATATGACCGGACCGCGGTCGTTAAAAAAATTGCAGCGGCCCTCCCTTCGGTTGAAAAGATTATTCTCATTCCTTATCTGGACGAAGCGGCCGATGCCGGCCAGCTGCCCAACGCCCTTTCGTGGAAGGACGTGCTAAACACGCCCCATGAAGAACTGACCTTTACGCCGGTGCCCTTTTCGCATCCCATCTGGATCTTGTATTCTTCGGGCACTACCGGTCTGCCTAAAGCGATCACCCACAGCCATGGCGGGATGCTGCTGGAGCATTTAAAATATTTAAGCCTGCACAACGATGTGAAGCCGGGGGAAAGGTTTTTTTGGTTCTCCACTACAGGGTGGATGATGTGGAATTTCGTTCAGGCGTCTCTTCTGGTGGGCGCTACAATGGTTTTGTATGATGGCAGCCCGGGTTATCCCAACCTGGAACGGTTATGGAAATTGGCAGACCAGGCCCGCATCCACCACTTTGGAACAAGCGCGCCTTTCCTGTTGGCCTGTATGAAAAAGGGGCTCCGGCCTGCTGAGAACTATGCCCTCTCCAATCTGCGCTCTATAGGGTCAACCGGTTCTCCGCTTCCGCCGGAAGGGTTCGATTATGTGTACCGGCGGATAAAAAAAACGGTGTGGCTCTGCTCCATGAGCGGAGGAACCGACGTGTGTACCGCGTGGGTCGGCAGTTGTATTTTAAAGCCCGTGTATGAAGGGGAGATTCAATGCCGTTGTCTGGGGGCTGCTCTTTTTGCTTACAACGACTCCGGCGAACCGGTAGACAACCAGGTCGGTGAGATGGTCTTGACCCGGTCGATGCCGTGTATGCCTGTTTACTTTTGGGGAGACCCTGATTATGAAAAATATTATTCCAGTTATTTTGAGATTTATCCGGAGGTATGGCGCCACGGGGACTGGATTCTGGTCACTTCCCATGGGGGAGTGGTCATCCTCGGCCGGTCGGATGCCACGCTTAACCGACAGGGGGTGCGCATCGGCACTTCGGAGATATACCGGGCCCTGGGACGGATTCCGGCTATCAAAGACGCTCTTATCATCAACTTGGAATTACCCGATGGCAAAGACTATATGCCGCTGTTTGTGGTGTTGGAAGCGCCCGAAACGTTAACGGCAGCCCTGAAGGAAACCATTAACCGTACCTTAAAACAAACGTATTCTCCCAGGCATGTCCCTGACAACATCTTTGAAGCGCCGGATCTTCCCTATACGATCAGTGGCAAAAAAATGGAAGCGCCGGTAAAAAAAATACTAACAGGGAAAACGACTGACCTGGGCAGGCATAAAGGCGCCATGCGAAACCCCGAATCATTGGATTACTTTATGGACTTTGCAAAACGATTAAAGTCCATAAGCGGGTAGCGTGAGGTCCCGGCGGGCAACAGCCGTGTGATTTTAACTTTCCATGTCGTTTTCCACTTTTACGATAAGCCCGCGTGCTTTGTCGAAGTTGTCGTTGTGCACATACAAAAGCGTATCTCCAAAACTCAGGTAGGCCGAATCTTTTTGGTTGATAATCACACTCTCAATACCGTTTTCCTTGAGCATACCCTGTATGATATCTGCCTGGTATTTGTTTTTTGCTTTATAAACGACCGCCCAATCTTTTTCCATAATTATTTTCTTTACAAGGTAAGCATATTTGCCGAGTTTGCCTTAGGGTTGTTCCATAACGCTTTATCGGGGTTTTGCGGCACCTTTCTCTTATAAATCATAAATAAGCCGATGACCAGGAGCATGCTGATCACCCCAAGGTAGACTGGGGTAGGAGAGTCCTGCGTAATGTCTGTTTGGATGTAGTGGTGTTGAAATAAAAAAATTAATACGACCTGGAATCCGTTGTTGATAAAATGGATAATGATGGAATACCATAAATTACCGCTAAAAAAATAGACGAGTCCCAATACCAGCCCCAGCGCCACCCGGGGCAAAAAACCCAGCATCTGTCCATGCACAAAACTAAAAAACAGCGCCGTCAGCAACAGGCCGATCCACGCTTTGTGGGTAAGCCGGATAAGAATGCGTTGTATCGCCCCACGAAAAAAGAATTCTTCGGCGATGGCCGGAATAACCGCTATCAGGATCAAATCAAACCAAAGGCTGTGGCCGTCCGGCATTTTTAACATGGCCTGTGTTAACGCCTCTGTGCGCTCCTGCAAAGCGCGAATACTCTCATCCATGGCGCCAAAATGAATCTGTTTGTTTAAGTCGCTTAACAGGCCTACGGCGGGTAAGGAGAGAAACAGCATAACTACTCCGGCCAGGGCCCATCCCCAATGGATTTTTGCCGCCAGCCCCGCGTACCTGAAGGGTTTTTTATGCCATAAAAAGAAAAAAATCACGGCGGGGAGCAGGAAGGAGAAAATGCTGTAGGCAAATTGAAATAACTTCATTACATGGACTATCCGTGGATCAGAATAATCACCAACGCTTAAAGAATCGGGCGCTATGCCATAGAGTTGCGGCATGACGTACCCCATTGCAATTCCATAGAAACCGAAGGTGAAAACGATATAAATGCCAAGGCAGATCAATAGCTGGACTACCGGTGCCGACTTATGGAGAGCGGTCATGCTATAATTTAACGGTTCAAAATAGTGTTTGTTCCTGCGAAAATAAGGGAATTTTAGCTATTGGCACTAATTCATGCTTGACTTATCTGTGGAAGTGCCGAGGCGGTCCAAACCGGCGTATCCTGCGGTGGGAACCGCCGTCTTGGCCGGGGAACTTGTTGATGAAATACGTAAAACTGAGCATGAAATATTGCGGGATAACATTGGTTCTGACGTCCCTGATGTATTGTGCGGTGATGTCCCGTGAAATATCCACCTGCTGATTGAGCAAATCAAAGGCTTCCAGTTTGATTTGCCCTTTTTGATCCTTGAAGACATATTTCGAAACAGCGGCGTTCCACATGGCAACGTTTTGGTTGTAACCCCGGCTTAAACCCGTGTTGGTAGAATAATTAAAATCAGTTTGAAGCGTAAAATGCGCCGGCAGGTTGATGTTGAAATCCAGGGAGCCGCGGTAGGTGAAGTAATCTTCATTCTGTGCCTTTTGAAGAGAGTACCGGACCTTGTTGTAACCCGCGCTTCCGCTTACCCTGAAGTCTAACAGTTCCTTGTAGCTATAGTTGAAACTAAGCTCTTCGGATAAGTTTAAGTTTCGGGAATAATTTTTTTCATTGTTTATAAAACTGGCGTTCCGCCTGTAGCTAAAGGAGGTATGGGTATTGAGCATGTTCGTACTTTCTTTGATCGGAAAACCTGCGGCCAGAGAACCATTCAGGTTGTAGTTGCCGCTGGTATTTTCATAGTGGATGATCTGTTTCCCCCCTTCCTGGTACACGCTGGCATTGACAATGTCATTGGCGGTGGTGCTAAAACCCAGGCGTGCAAATAACATGCGGTAGTTCTCCCGGTTAAAGTTACGGTAGTTAAGCCGGAAAGAATGGGTGAACGAAGGCTTCAGATTGGGATTGCCGATCAACTCTGTAAGCGATTGCGTATTGTCGGGCACCGATTGTAACTGGCTGATAGAAGGTTGATCCGTATTTCCCCTGTAAACAAAACGCAGGCGACTGTTGTCGCTGAACTCATAATTGAACCTGGCTTCCGGAAAGTAATTGAACGTCTGTTGGGCGAAACTTGAATCTCCGCTAACAGAATAGTTATCCAGGTTGTTCTGCTGCACGTTGAATCCAATGGTATAGTCGTAGTTTTCTTTCCTGGTTTGTACGTCAAAGCCTGCCCGGCTCGTGCGGTATTTGTTTCTGAACGCATTTGAATAGATTGAATCTTTCAGCTCGTATTTCCCGTTGAGCGGGTTTTGATCGTAGGTATCTCTTTCTGAAAAATTGACATTGGATCGGCGAGCAAGGTGAAGCGCTAAGGTCCGGTCTTCCGATAACGGCTCGGTATAGGCCAGCCGGACCCCCCAATTGTGCTGGTCATTGTTGCGTTCAAAATGTTGATCTATAGTGTCATATACCGGGGCATCGCCCTTGTAGATGGTGTTTCGCTGGCGGTTGATACCGGTGGCGTCGTTGTTGTCGCTGCCGCCGTCAAGCTGCAGAGAGAGGGTTCTTCCCTTTTTGTGAAAACGATGACGGAAAAGCAGGCTTCCGTTGAAGGACGGAGCGGTAGTAGACATGGCGTAATAACTTTCTCCCGCGTTGATCGGATTCTTTTCCAGGTCGTTGGACTGGTAAGTGTTGCTGTGGTCGTAGGCGTTGGTGCTGTAGCTTATAGAGGGATTAAACAAAATGGAGTTCATCGAATCAATCTGATAGTCAATGCGCAGGTCCAACCGGTGGTTGCTGGTTTCGCTGGTGCCGTTTTGATTTTGGTTCTTATAATAGGTGGTATCCGGCAGGATGTACTGGGTTTTTTCTTCCCGTATGCTTTTACGGTTGTTGTAGTTATAAAAGTAATTGCCGGATACGTCTATTTTTTCACCCCACTGGTCCCGGTAGTTTATTCCTCCCATCCAGGAGGTGGTGTTGCCGCTTGATGCTCCCCCCGGTCCCCCTCTCCGGATGTCGCGGAAAGTAAAATTACGTTTATTCGTGTTGTTACCACCACTGACCAGCGATATTTGCTGGTCGTTATTGAATTTGAAGAGGTTTACCCCGGCGGCGAACCGATCGGCCGTCCCCGCCCCGGCTTCGGCTTTTCCAAAAATGCCCTTTTTCTTGTCTTTTTTTACTTTCAGGTTGATCACTTTTTTGCTGTTGCCGTCGTCTACGCCGGTAAAAGTAGCCTGGTCTGATTTTTTTTCATAAACCTGTACCTTATCGATGATATTCGCAGGCAGGTTTTTGGTCGCGATTTTCGGGTCACTCCCAAAGAAAGGTTTGCCATCTACCAGTATCTGTTCGATGTTTTCCCCTTCTGAAGTAATGGTGCCATCGGAGCTAACCTGGAGACCGGGAATCTTTTTGAGCAGCTCTTCCACAACTGCGTTCGGGCGGGTTTTAAAGGAACCCGCATTGAATTCCATGGTGTCGCCTTTGATTTGCAGGGGAGGCGCCATTTGTTCAATGGTAAATTCATCCAGTGCTACGGAGGCGCTTTTCATGATGATCTTGCCTAGGTTAAACTGGTCTTTTTCAGCGGTAAATGCCAGGGAGCGGACGATGGTTTGATAGCCGAGATAGGAAATGATCAGCAGGTATTTCCCTCTTTGGATGCCGGTAATCTTAAAGTCGCCCTTTTCAGAGGTCAATACAAAAGATTGGGCAGAAGAGTCCTGGGCATCTAACAGACTGACGCTTGCATTTTGCAAGGGGTGTCCGGTGGAGTCCGTCAGTGTTCCTGAAATCAGGCCCGTCGCCTTTTGCGCATTTGCGCTGAAAAAAGAAAGCAGGCATAGCAAAGAAATGAGAAATAGCTTCATGAAAATTCGCTCCTTAAGGGTTTAGGATTGTTGGCTTGCTGCCTTTTTATGGGTTTTGCGATCGTTTTTCCTGTGGCGCGCCCTCGGCTGATACCTTTGGCGGAGCGCTTCGCGGCTGACTTTTTGGGCGGGTTGCGGGATAAGCAGTTGTTGTTCCGTCACGTGGTCCGGATCCACCTGGGTGGCAATGGCATGCATCCGGCTGGTTTGTACTTCCAGTACTGTGCCACCACCGGGGGGAATCAATCCATTTAGGGGAGAAAATGAGATCGGTAAATCTTTGGTAAACCAAAGGGTGACAGCCTGGTTTCTGAGGGTGCTTGTCGCTTCCTGGCAGTTATAACCCAGGAGTTTTTTTGTTTTACCGGTTAATTGAAAGGCTTCTGCCGTCCTAAAGGGGGAGGCGATACAAAAAGTCGTGTCGTTGCCCCGTTTCTTAAAGGTTCTTAAGTACTGACTATGCTGAAAGTCAAGATAGGTGGTACCCGTTCTTCTTTTGTCATGGCTTTCTTCGGGTCCCCATTTGCCGTTGGTCTTGTTGAAAAGCAAGGTGTTTTTTCTGGTGATTTCTTTTGGAGAATTATCGGATGGTCCCCGGTCGCCGCCCGGCCGTCTTTGATACGTGATGTCGTAGGCTATTTTCCCAGAGGTGAGTTGTTGACCGGTAACCGAAAAAGGCAGTACTGCAACCAGCAGCAGGAGCCCTAAAAGTGTTTTGCTGTTCATGGTGAAAAATTTAGGATACAAATATCCGGTGTGCAGGCGGTTTGCAGCGTTAAATTCTTCTATTTACTGTTAAATACTGTTAATCTGGTGCTTGTGGCTTAAAATCATGATATTTTTGTCTAAACTTTGACGTAAACAAAGCGGGTGAAAAAGCGCATAAGATATATTTTCATTCTGATGACCGTTTGCATCTTGGGTATTATCGGTTTTCAGGGGTATTGGTTGTACAACGCCTATAATCTGGCTTATCGCCAGTTTATGGGGACGGCAAATGACGCGCTTCGTGATGCGGTAGGCAAAAAGAGTTTTCGCGATGTGAAGGCTTATGCAGAAGCGCATCCGGAACTTGAAAGGGACAGTCAGTACAGGCGCCCCGGATGGTATTTCATGGCGGAGCAGCTCAAAGACGAACCGTATGATTTGCAAGACCTGGATACCCTTTTTTTTCAGGAACTTCAGGAAAGGGGGGTTCAGGTGCAGTACGAGCTGGATTCGGCGGTCCGCGACCGGCCGGCCTCCCGCCGCAGGATCCACCTGGAGGAAAGACCTTACGACCTGCGTCTGCAAACCAGGTGGATGCGGGTTAATCCTGCGGGCAAACTTGCCGTACAAGCTACGTTTAAGACCCCTTACGGCTACCTGTTTGGCAAACTGTTCTGGGTGCTGGCGGTGTCGTTTATCCTGCTTATTCTGACGATCTGTTGTTTTGTCTATATGATGAACACCATCCTCAAGCAGAAAAAGTTGTCCGAGATCAAGGACGACTTTATTAACAACGTCACCCATGAATTAAAAACACCCATAGCCACCGTTCATGCCGCCATTGAAGCATTGCAACATTTCCAGGCCCTGGAAGACAAAGAAAAAACCCACTCTTACCTGGAGATCTCCCATAAGGAGCTCAGCCGGCTTTCCGGGCTGGTAGAAAGGGTTTTGCAGGATTCTATAGAAGAGACGCCCGGCTTTACTTTGCACCGGGAACCGGTGGATATAGAAGAGTTGATCAGGGAAGTCAGTGACCGTCAAAAGGTAAAAGCGAATAAAAAGGTGACCTTTGAATATGAAAACCATTTGCCAGATAAGCAGGTCATGGTGGATAAAACCCATTTCACCAATGCCCTGAATAACCTGATAGACAATGCAGTAAAATATTCCGGCGACGAGGTGCATATCCGGATAACTACGGCGATGGGGGCCGCCGGTGACTTTACCATTACCATTGAAGATAATGGCATGGGTATTTCTCCGGCCTATAAGAAACTGATCTTTGATAAGTTCTTCAGGGTGCCTACCGGTGATTTACACGACGTAAAGGGCTTTGGATTAGGGCTAAGTTATGTGCGAAATATCATTGAAAAACATGGGGGCCATATACGGGTCGAAAGTGAGCCGGGAAAAGGCAGCCGGTTTATCATCGTTATCCCGCAAGCATAAGTAATTATAAAGCTGATGATGTCAAAGATACTATTATATGTCAAAGATACTATTAGTAGAAGATGAGCAGTTGCTGGGTAAGATCGTAAAGGAGAGCCTTGAGGTTCGCGGGTTCGACATGCGGCATGCTGCTAATGGTAAAGAAGGGCTGGCGTTGTATGAACAATGGCAGCCGGATCTGATCGTAGTAGATATTATGATGCCTGAAATGGATGGTCTTACCCTTACCAAACACATCAGGGCGCAAAATAAGCACATCCCTATTATATTTTTAACAGCCCGCTCACAAACTAAAGATGTAGTTAAAGGGTTTGAGGTTGGTGGTAACGATTATCTCAAAAAGCCTTTTAGCATGGATGAGCTGATCGTTCGTATTAAGGAGTTGTTGAAAAGAAAAGACCTGTCAACAAATGGCAAAGAGGGATTCCAGGTAGGGGACTTTTACTTTGACTATGAAAAGCAACGGCTGTCCCGTAACAAGAACCAGTCCGCCACAGCGAAGGAAGATTTCAGCCTCTCTTACCGGGAGACGGAATTGTTGTACCGGTTGTGTAATCATCGGAACAGTGTACTGGAGCGCAAGCAGGTGTTACTGGAGATCTGGGGTGATGACAGTTTTTTTAATGCCCGCAGCATGGATGTTTTTATTTCCAAACTAAGAAGATACTTTGAAAAAGACCCTTCCGTGGAAATCGTCAACATCCGGGGGATTGGATACAAACTGATCTGCTAACTGAACAGATACAAAACATCTTCCTTCGTCAACTTTTTGACAAAGCCGTTTTCATCGGATATCACGTCTTTCACCAGGGATTTCTTCTTTTCCTGCAACTGCAGTATTTTCTCTTCGATCGTGTTTTTGCAGATCATGCGATAGGCAAAAATACTTTTGGTTTGCCCGATACGGTGTGTACGGTCAATGGCTTGTTGCTCCACAGCGGGATTCCACCAGGGATCCACAATGTATACATAATCGGCTGCGGTCAGGTTAAGTCCCACTCCGCCTGCTTTTAAGGAAATCAGAAAAACACGGCTCTTCTCGTCATTTTGGAAATTGTAAATTGCTTTCTCCCGCTCTGCCGGGGAAGTGCTGCCGTCAAAATATTCAAAAGGAATGTGCAGGGCGCGCAGCTTATCTTTTATGAGCTTGAGCATCCCTAAAAATTGCGAAAAGATCAGCACTTTATGGTTGCCGGTGTTTTCCCGGATCTCACGGGAGAGCTCCTCCAGTTTTACCGAATAGTTGTCGAAAGTTTCCTCTTTTAAAATGGCCGGGGAGTCACAAATTTGCCGCAGCTTCATGAGTCCCTGTAAAATCGTGAATTGCGAACGGCCCAGCCCCTGTTCGTCAATAGTCCCCAGTATCCTTGAGCGGTAAAGATGGCGGTATGATTCGTAGATGCTTCGTTGCTCCTTATCCATTTCACAAAACAGTACCATTTCTGATTTCTCCGGCAGGTCACGAGCCACTTGTTCTTTGGTCCGTCTGAGAATAAATGGATAGATGAGCTTACGCAGATGGGCTTTGCGGTCTTCGTCTTCGTTCTTGTCGATGGGTTGTGAGAATTCATTTTTGAAAAAATCAATACTTCCCAGCATACCCGGATTCAGAAAATGCATCTGCGAATAAATATCAAAGGTGTTGTTCTGCATAGGGGTGCCGCTTAAACAGAGCCGGTTCGCGGCATTCAAAAGCCTGGCCGCTTTGGTCACTTTGCTATTCGGGTTTTTGATAAATTGCGATTCATCTAAGATCACATAATCGAACTGGAATTTTACGAACAACTGAATGTCGCTTCTGAGCGTACCATAGGAGGTGAGCAGCACATTATACTGCTTTAATTCTTTGGTATTGTACGTTCGTGTAGGGCCATGATGAATAAGATAAGAAAGGTCGGGCGTGAACTTTTTGATCTCGTTTTCCCAGTTGTAGATCAAAGAAGTGGGGCATACGACCAGGGCGAAGCAACGTTTGTTTTGGTTTTTGAAATGCTGGAGGAAACTGAGTGCCTGCAGTGTTTTACCCAGTCCCATGTCATCGGCCAATATGCCGCCCCATTTGATGTCGTCCAGGTAGTTGAGCCATTGAAAGCCGCTTTCCTGGTAATTACGCATGACCGCCTTCATCTTAGCCGGCAGGGGGATGGCAGGCAGCTCTTCAAAGTTGAGTAGCATCCGTTTTTTTTCATCCAGTTCTTTCCGCAGGTTTTCATCATTGATGTGGTCGTATAATTCATCGATAATGCTGAAATTGTATTTGGAGACCTGCAGTCCCCCTTCCGGCGATTCTTGCCCCATTCTAAAAAGCAGGCCGTACTTTTCCATCCATTGTTCGGGAAGGATACCGAGCGAGCCGTCTTTCAGGGGGATGAAGTTTTGTCTGCGGGAAAGGGCCCGCTTTATTTCCTTTATGCTGGCGGCCTGCTCTCCAAAAGTTACGGCCACTTTCGCATCAAACCAATCAATGTCGGAGCTGATTTCCAGCTTCGTTACCGGCCTGTTTTTGTTGAACCTGAATTTTTTCAGCCCGCTCAGCCCCTTGATGTGCACCTTGTTTTCCTGCAGCAGGTCCATAAAGTTGAGGAACCAGTTCTGGCTGAGCGCTTCTCTGGACTGCAGGTGGAAGTAATTGTGATTGGTCGGCCTTTCAAAATGGGTATGTGATTTTCTTATCGTTTGAATAAACGCCTCTTCTGCTTCTTTATCCCGTTTTACCAGCAGGACTTTGTCTCCTGCAATGGTCGTTATTTGCGCTCCATTGTCCCATTCTACTATTTCATTGTTGTATTGAAACAGCGGCTGTATCAATAATAGATTATTCAACTCTTTAAAGCTGATGTAGGGCTGGGGTTTTATCTTATCGGATTTTTCAACGAGGGAAGGCGAGAAATGCACTTTGTACTTTTGGCTTAATGGCAGGATATCGGCCTCCAGATGTTTGGGCCAGGCTTCCTCCGAGATAACCACCGGGTTTTTGGTCTGGTAGGGCTGCAGTACCATCGCGTCCCGCACACTTTTAACCAATGCGATTTTCCCCTTATGCAGAAACAAGAGGGGGGACCTGGATTCATTTTCGTCCATGGGCACTTTTGTCCCGTCCATATTGACGTGGCAGGAAAGGTAAAGCTTACCGTTTTCTTTTTTTACCTCAAACTCCGGGCTGAATCTTTCGGCTTTGAATTCCGCCGGCAAAAGGTTCGCGGACCGATAAGCCGTATTGGCGGGTAGCTGATAAGTCAGTGGGTGTGTTTCTAAAAGCGGAAACAGCCGTTTCAGGCGGGCGTATATGTATTCCAGGATCAGTTTTTGGGTATCCTGCGGAATAGCGTTTTCGTTTTGCTTGTCGATATACAAATGCTCCCACAAGCCGGCATAATTGGAATTGCGGTTTAAATATTTGTTCAGTTCGGCGGCCTGTAGCTTGCGAATGGGTGCGATTAATTCGCGATCCTCCCTGCTGTAGCTGTAGTAATCAATGTACTTAGAAAGCTCCAGCTTTTGCACGGTTCCCACGAAAAGGTCCTCCGAATCGTTCACTTCCCCGATCACGAGATCCACTTGCAGATGTGGAAAGGCGTCGGGCGCGGTACTGATCACCACGCCCAGCCGGTTGTTTACGTTGGGCTTTTTGTTCTTTTGCTCCGATAAATAGTTGTCTATTCCCCCTTTGAGGTTGCGGGAGCGCACGCCCTGGGGCAGTACAATAGCCTTTTTGGGTTGTTTGGTGGTGACAAACGTCTTGTACTGTTTATTTTCCGGTCTGGCGGCAGGCCGGTTTGCGATTCGCTTGATAGAAGGGTCCAGCACCCGTAAGAAAGGCTTGCCGTTTGTATAGACGAATTCAAATTTCCCCTTCAAATCGTCGGAAAGGGAATAGCCATATTGTTCGAGCAGTTTGTTCTTTTGTTTATCCCAGTTTTTGATGGTATCAAAATAGTAGGTGCCATAGCTATTGAGCAATTGCAGGAATAAAGCGGCTTTATGCTTGCACAGCGGGTGTTCCGTCTCATCGCAATTGCAGGAGGTTTCGAAGTTCCTGTCCGGGTTTCTTTTTAACTCCAGGGGGAAGATCTTTTTCTGGTAAGCCAGGTCGGCCCGGACACATTCTTCTTTGGCGTATTTAATGGCCGCCTGATGATGGCGCGCGATTTTCTCGGCTTCTATAAAATTTTTTCTTGAAGTCAGCAACCTCAACGTCTTAGGGTCGATGTCCTTCATTTTGATTTCAGTCAGTTTCTGGTTGTACTGGGCGGTAGTTTCATCCATAAGATTCTTGTCAAACAAATCCTGTAATTGAAAGAGCGCGGCGGCTTCATGCCGGCAGATTTCCCCCATGTCGTAAGTACATTGGCATTGTACGCTCAGGTCTTCGGCGTCTTTGTATTTATTAATGTCCACCTGGTAGGTAACGGGATGTGAATCATTGGTTACCCGGAAGGTAGCTGTGTTTTGCAGGGGGTCCGCATCCAGGAGTTTCGCTCCTCCTGTGGCATAGATCGCTTTCCCTTGACGAATAACCTCATGAGTAGCGTGATCGTAAATGTATTTTAACAAAACGGGCAAAGGCATAAAAAAGATTCCTTTTCACTGTATTTTTGGCCGAAGCAATCTGCGAAATTACGACAAAATCAGCTATTGTAAAAAGGAAAACAAAAC
>CAYXRN010000073.1:0-17046 GCA_964467635.1 uncultured Chitinophagaceae bacterium
TTTAACTCTCAATCAAAACAAAAGTATGAAAAAAATACGATTGTCATGCTTTTTCCCCTATGGAGAAAGAATGCACAAACTGGTACGGTATATGAAACTTACCTTTATCATTGTTCTTCTTGGCTACTTGCAAGCCTCAGCGCATGTGAAAGGTCAAAATATGTTTACGCTGAACATGGATCGTGTGCGGATAGATAAGGTGCTCCGTAGGATTCAAAAAGAAAGCAGCTATCGTTTCTTTTATAATGAACGATACCTGAAACACCTTAATCCCGTCAGTGTAAATGTAAGAAAAGCTACGCTTGATGAAGTCATGGCGGAGTTACTGGATGGGTCGCTCAGTTACAAAATCATAGACAAAAGCCTGGTAGTAGTATCCCCTAAGGAAACATTGCTTGCCCAACAGCATAAAGTACAGGGGACGGTTACAGATGAAAACGGCACTCCACTGGTAGGAGTGACCGTGAAAGTAAGAGGAGCTACGCAAGGTACAGTCACCGATGCACAGGGAAACTTTACACTTGTGGTTCCCGATGATGCTACTTTGGAAATAAGTTACATAGGGTATAAAACGCAGGAGGTGGAGGTTGGTAATAAAACCACACTAGATATTACATTGCATTCTTTAGCCCGGGGGTTGAATGAAGTAGTGGTGATAGGGTACGGGACACAACAGAAGAAAAATATTACAGGTGCTGTTTCTGAGGTAGATTTAGCAAATTTAGAATCCAGATCCTACAATAACGTCCAACAGGCACTACAAGGGAGTGTGCCGGGCGTGACCGTTCAATCCGAAGGCGGGGATCCAACCGCAACTCCAACCGTAAATATTCGTGGAATGGGTGGGATTAATGGAGAAAAACCGTTATATATTGTTGATGGAACGATATACAACGGAGGTCCTTTAAACCCTAATGATATTGCATCTATATCAGTTCTGAAAGATGCATCGGCCGCAATCTATGGTGCTCGCGCTTCTGGTGGCGTAATTTTAATTACGACGAAAAAAGGACGGTCCGGAAAGTTGAGTCTTGATTTGAACGCCAAAATAGGTTTTCAAAATGCATGGAAGACCCCACAAGCGCTTGATGCCGCTGAATACGCCCAAGTAAGCAACCTTGCCAGAGATAATGCTGGTCTTCCGAGGTTGCCTGTATTTGATGCTTCTGTTTACCCTGAAGGACAGATCACCAGAACCAATTGGCTGGACGAGATTTTTCGTACCGGAAAAATTCAGGATTATAATGTGGGGTTGAGAGGAGGTAGTGAGAAATCAACATTTTATGCTTCATTTGAATATCGAAAAAATGAAGGCATTTTGTTAAATACTTACTCCACACGATACGGCTTCCGTATCAATTCTGATCATCAAATTACAGATTGGTTGAAAGTGGGTGAGCATCTTTCTCTTTCCTACAAAGACGGTCAATATGGTGTTAATACGACAAGTGGATATCAGGGAGCAATTATATCTGCTATATTTTATCCGCCAAGTGTTAGCGTTTATACCCCAGACGGTGCGTTTAACGGGTTACCGGAGAAATATGCAGGGTCCTATGGCGACATCATTAACCCTGTTGCTTACTTGAAAAGGTTAGACTCCCATAATCCCCAAACGGGAATTTTTGTAAACCCATATGTCAGAATAGACTTATTTAAGGGACTATGGTTTAGATCCAATCTAGCCATCACAAGAAATATCAACACCTCTAAATCATTTGAGCCGAGGGTACTGGAGACCGGCAAGAAATTTTTTAACAATACATTAACCATGGCAAATGGTGTGTCTCAGGAATTACTTGCTGAGCAGACATTGCATTATGATCATCTATTTAATAACATACACAACCTAAGTCTGTTGTTGGGCTATACCTTTCAGCGATCCACTTATGAAGAATTCAGTGTACATGCGCAGGATTTTGATAGAGAAGATCCGCAGTTCAGGTACTTTGTCAATGCAAATCAGATTTATCCTCCTTTGGGGAGTGCCTCCAAACGAGTTCTGCTTTCTTATTTTGGAAGAGCTAACTATTCTTTTAAAGAAAAGTACCTTTTTACGGCAATATTGCGCAGAGATGGCTCTTCTATGCTGGCAGAGTCGAACAGATGGGAGTATTTCCCGTCGTTTTCTGCAGGCTGGAGAATTAGCGAAGAAGGCTTCATGAATGGAATCTCCTGGTTAAACGGACTTAAATTACGCGGAAGCTGGGGGAAACTTGGTAACCTGGCGAGCTTGCCCAGTAACGCCATTAATATTCCCTTTGATAAACTTGATCCGGCTATTCTGGGTTCTCCTGCAGAAGAGGTTTATGGCCTTGCACAGAATGCCATATCTAATCCTGACCTAAAATGGTCTATTTCAAGACAATCCGATATAGGTGTCGATGCGTCCTTTTTTAACAACCGGATTAGTTTGACGGCAGATTATTTTAAAAGGATTACTGAACGGATGATTCTACAGGCGCCTATTCCCCCTACAGCAGGAGTCACAGATGGACCCTACATTAATTTACCTGGAAAAGCGAGAGACCTTGGATGGGAATTGGCAATAGCTTATCACAGTGGCGGGGGCGATGAATTGACCTATAGCATTAATGCCAGTCTGACGAGTGTTAAAAATGAGGTGTTGTCTTTGGACGATAAATTATATCCTAATGGAATAAGCGGGTATTATGAAGTCCGGGGTACCCTTAGCCCGATAAGAACCATAGCAGGTCAGCCTTTGTACTCATATTATGTTATCGAAAGTTCAGGAACCTTTAAAAGCCAGGAAGAGGTGGACAATTATTTGAACAAAGAAGGAACTCAAATTCAGCCTTTTGCCAAGCCTGGGGACCTGAAATTTATTGATGCCAATGGAGATGGGGAGATAAGCCCTGAAGATCGAGTGTTTATGGGTAGCGCATTTCCTGATTTTTCTTATGGATTGAACGCCAATTTCCATTATCATGGTTTCGATTTGAATTTGTTTATTCAGGGGGTTGCAGGAAATAAAATATTTAATGCATTAAAGTACACCGGATTAAATGCCAGTCAGCAGGGCTATAATATGCTTAAGGAGATATTGAATGCCTGGAGCCCGGATAATCCTCACTCAAATATTCCAAGAGTATCAGCTTCTGATCCCAATAATAATTTTGGAAGAGTTTCCAGCTGGTATCTCGAAGATGGTTCGTATGCACGTTTGAAAAATATTACAGTAGGATATACGCTGC
The DNA here is from genome assembly GCA_964467635.1 of uncultured Chitinophagaceae bacterium. GTDB lineage: Bacteria > Bacteroidota > Bacteroidia > Chitinophagales > Chitinophagaceae > FW021-bin31. Next base: position 3,216 of record CAYXRN010000073.1, read on the forward strand.
CGGCGTCCCTTTGTAAGAAACTAAAAATTAGTTCGTTAAGGTTTTACGTAACCGGACAAAATGTAATTACGCTTACTAACTACAGTGGATTTGATCCCGAAGTGGGTATAGCCCAGTATGGAATAGATATGGGAAAATATCCGGTTTCCCGATCCTTTCTCTTTGGAATAAATTTAAGTCTATAACTTTTAAATATAGATAAAATGAAGAGAGATAAATTGATTTTGAAGAATATATTGATCGCATTAGTTACTTTATGTGTGAGTAGCTGTTCGAATAGCGTATTGGATATAGTACCACAAGGCCCCCCGGTTGGTGCTACTTTCTGGAAAACTGCTGATGATGCAATAGCAGCTTATAATTCGTTATTTGCTCCGATAAATGAATATGAGGAATTTTATGGGAGAGGTTATATGTGGTATATCTGTGCCGGTCCTGATATGGTGGTAGGAAGATCTAATTCAGATGCCGAGAATATTAAAAATTTCAATCCAGGAGCCGCTACGGCTGGTTATGTACAAGACCAGTGGAAATTTCGATATTTGATTATTAAAAGAGCTAATGACATTATTCAGCACCTCCCTTCAATGGATATTGATGAAAAATTGAAGAAACGTATCCTTGGTTCTGCATATTTTATGAGTGGACTGATGTATTTTGAATTAGCGTATACTTATGGACCCGTTCCTATTCTAGATACCAGTGCATCAGCATCAAAAGATTTTTATATTCCCAGGCCCGAAAGTGTTCAGGCAAACTATGGATATATTGAGGGGTTGTGGAGACGAGCCGCAGAATTATTGCCATTTTTTGAGGATTTGGCCCCTGAGAATTATGGAAGTCCCCATAAAGTCGCAGCTTGGGCGTATATGGCTAAGATGTTCTTATACCAGAGGGAGTACGCAAAATCTGAAAAATACGCGGATAGTGTCATAACGTTTGGTAAAAGGAGACTGGAACCGAATTTCAAAGATGTATTTTCTATAGCAGAGAACTGGGGACCAGAGTATATTTGGTCGGTAGTTAGTAGTACCAAGGGAGGAAGTGAATTGCCGGGTGTCATGCTTGAAAATAAAGGATGGGGTAAGTATAATGGTTGGGGGTATTACCAACCTACTAAAGAGTTATACGATCTTTATGCACCGGGAGATGAAAGGAGGGGCGCTACCATACTGAAAGAAGGTGATCACTTTATTTATTTTGGAGACAACATGATTTATCAATCGGTGAATAGTTTAACCGGTTACCAGTTTAATAAATATATGGAACCCTTTAGTTATCCGGATCTTCAACATGTTAATCCAAATGGTAATTTTCCTACTACTGATCTCAATGTCCCTTTACTTCGGTATGCTGATTTAATGCTTATTAAGGCAGAAGATGTATTGATGCAGGGAGGAAATGCAGACAAATGGATTAATATGATTCGAAACAGAGCCGGGTTGCCAAGCATTCATGGTGCAACAATGAAAGATCTGAAGCGAGAACGCAGGTGTGAGCTTGCTGGAGAATATGCAAATACCTATTATGACCTTGTGCGTTGGGGGGATGCGGAAGTTTTATGTACTCAGCCATTGCATGGCGCAAATGGCAAGGTAGTCTGGCCCGAAAGGGATTTTGATCCTTCTTATATGAATGTTTGGCCTGTTCCTCAATCAGTTATTGATAAGAGTGGAGGAGTGATTACTCAAAATAAGGGCTGGTGAGTGCCCTTAATAAATGAATAGTTCTTTGACCTAAATATTTAGTGTCAAATGAAAGTAAGAGAAACTAATCAAAATAAGTTTACTGGAGCCTTCCCTAAGGTTTTTGGTAACCTGTTATAAGCCCAATGAATGGGAAAAGGAAATGATGACAGATGCTTTAGGAGGAGGATAAAAATAAAAATAATGCATCAGTAATGAACATTAAAAGCGAACGTGATAGCTAAGGTAATATGACAAGACGGTTTATCAATATTTTTGTTCTGATCCTGGCTTGGATACCATTGGTGTCAAAGGGCCAAAGAGCAGCTATTGAAAAGACCCCGTATTTTCTAATAGCGCACAGAGGTGGAGTAGTCAACAATTTGAACCCGGACAATAGCAGGTCTGCAGCTGAGGCGGCTATTCGCCAAGGCTATTATATGATTGAGGTTGATTTAAGGATAACAAAAGATAGTATTTTTATTATCCATCATGCGTCAAGTTTTAAGCAAACCTATGGGGTAGATAAGACAGTGGACTCAATGACCTGGAGGGAGATTAGTAAATTACAAAGCCTTAAAGGGAATAACAAGGTTTTACGCTTCGAAGAACTGCTAAAGTTATGCAAGGGGAAAATTAAATTAATGATTGATAATAAAATAAAGGGGATGGATACGGTACTTTTTACTAAATTGATTTCTCTTTTGCAGGAATATGAATTGTTAGATCAGGCCTTAATGATTGGTACATCAGCCTCGACGCCTTTTTTTACGGGTAAGATAAAATTGAGTTGCACTAAAAGACAGATTCTGAAAAATATGCTCAAACCAAGCTATAGTTCTTCGGATTTTTATTTGTTTGCTACCCCTGAGAACTTATCTGCTGAGGCTATTAAATGGGCCAAGGATAACCACATTATGGTTGTTGCAATTATAAATGAATTTCGCTATTCCGACGCAGGAAAGGTTATGAAGGTTGCCGCTAAGGATATTCAACTGTTAAGAAGCGAAGGTGTGAAGTATTTTCAAATTGACTCTGAGTTTTATTCTTTATTTAAAGACTAATTTAATGATTTATGGACAAGAGATGTTTATTTATTTACTGTATAATGGTTATTGTGAGTACTATGCCTTTTGTAACATCCGCACAGAAGCATAATACGTTAACTGAGCAAGAAAAAAGACAGGGATGGCAGCTACTTTTTAACGGAGAAAATTTAACAGGTTGGCATTCATATCTTTCCGATGGGCCGGGAAAAGCCTGGCAGGTTAATGAGGGAATGATTATTTTAAATAAAACAGATAAAAGCCAATATGATGATTATGCAGATTTGATAACAGATAAGGAATATACAGATTTTGACCTTAAACTTGATTGGAAAATTGAACCTTGTGGAAATAGCGGTGTGATGATTTATGTTTGTGAGTCTGATCAATATGCGAACACCTATGAAACCGGACCTGAGATGCAAATAACTGATCTGGCTTGCAGCCCGGATAGCCGTCGATTATATCGTCGTGCCGGTGCTCTTTATGATTTAATACCGGTAGATACAGAATGGGTGTCCAAAGGAGGATTATGGAATCATTATGAAATTATTTCAGACCATGGGCATCTTCAGTTGTTTATGAACGGGCATAAGGTGGTTGATACTCGTCTGTGGAACATGCACTGGAAACAATTAATAGCAGCTAGCAAATTTGCAACTATGCCGGGTTTTGGAACTTTTCATAAAGGGCATATCGCACTGCAGGGTACCGAAAATGGTAAATTGTGGTTTAGAAATATTAAAATAAAGGAACTATAAATCAGGTCCTCTAAGAGGGTGTGGTGCAAGATAAGTTGTGCTATACCAGGAGAGTGAGATATTTGTTATACCGATAAATTTTTTTTTCGTGCATCTTCAACTTATTGATTATTTTATTATTGCCTTGTATTTTGCTTTTGTATTGGGAGTAGGTGTTCTGATAAAAAAGCGAATAAAGACCGGCAATGAGTTCTTAACAAGTAATCGCTCTCTTCCGGTCTGGATCACAAGCTTGGCATTTATTTCTGCCAATTTAGGTGCTCAGGAAGTAATGGGAATGGCGGCGTCCGGCGCCAAATATGGTATTATGACCAGCCACTTCTATTGGATCGGAGCGGTTCCTGCAATGGTGTTTGTAGGTTTATTCATGATGCCGTTTTATTATGGAAGTAAGGCACGCTCAGTTCCCGAGTATTTGGCCAAGCGGTTCGATGAAAAAACTCGCGGCCTCAATGCATTTACTTTTGCCATAATGACCGTATTTTCCTCGGGGATATCCTTATACGCGCTCGCCTTGCTTTTTGAGGTTATCCTGGGATGGAAGTTTGAATTTTCTATATTTCTGGCCTCTGGTATAGTGCTTGCCTATACTTTTCTCGGTGGCCTGACGAGCGCCGTCTATAATGAAGTACTGCAATTTTTTTTAATTGTACTAGGATTGGCGCCCTTGGCTTATATAGGCCTTCAACATGTAGGTGGATGGAACGGGATTATGGAAAGATTGCCTGATGCCATGACCCATACCTGGAAATACATGGGAGATGCTTCCGATAATCCAATGGGAGTAAATGCTTCGCAAGTAGTATTCGGCCTTGGTTTTGTGCTTTCATTTGGTTACTGGTGTACCGATTTCCTAGTGATACAACGTGCTTTGGCGGCGCGAAAAATGAGGTCGGCACAAAATACTCCTGTCATTGCTTCTTTTCCTAAAATGTTTATGCCGTTTATTGTTATTCTGCCGGGCTTGATTGCCATGACGTTGATGCATATGCCTGATACCGGGTATATTATACCCTATGGATCCGGCGGAGAGCCCAACTATAATCTGGTTATTCCTTCTTTGCTCAGCCATTTTTATCCCAGCGGTCTTCTTGGTGTAGGCTTAACAGCATTATTTGCGTCCTTTATGTCAGGAATGGCAGGCAACGTCACGGCTTTTAATACCGTAGTGACCTATGATATATACGAATCGTATTTTAGGCCCAATAAAAGCGATAAGCATTATCTGAATGTTGGCCGCTTGGTTACCGTAGTGGGTGTTTTAGCCTCTATAGGTACGGCTTATCTTACCAAGGGGTTTAATAATCTCAATGACTTTCTCCAACTGGTATTTGGTTTTGTAAATGCCCCCTTGTTTGCCACTTTCGCCCTTGGCATGTTTTGGAAACGTACTACAGGACATGGTGCTTTTTACGGATTGCTTAGTGGTACCGTCGCAGCGGCACTTACGTTTAACCTAACTATGGCGGAAGGGAAAGGCGGTCACATGGCTAACCTTTACACCTTTCGGTCCGGTATGGCACAAAGCTTTATGGTAGCTATCGTTGCATTTTGTGTTTGTTTTATTGTTACTGTTATTGTGAGTCTTTTTACCAAACCCCATGCCAAAGAAAAATTAACTGGACTGGTTTATAGCTTGACGCCAAAGCCGAAAATTGATAATGTTTCCTGGTATAAAAAGCCACTTGCCCTTGGAATATTTGCATTAATATTAATGGTAGTGTTGGATTTGATTTTTATGTAATTGTATACTGTATGAAGGCACAAGGCTTTTGGGTTTCCTTTTGGAAAAAAAGTTGAAGAATTAATAATAATTTCTTATATTTGAATACTAAAACATATAGTCATGAAGCACACAGAGCAATTTTCAGAAAAGGAGATTAATCCGCTGAATAGCATTGAAGAATGGGAGGATGATGTGGTAGACCGTTATCCCGTGCCTCATCAGCCGGCGAAACCTAAAAAGGAATTTCGCAATTATGACAATCCGGGGAGAGATACCGTAAGGGAATTCTACCGCCTGAATCATAAGTACCAAACCTATGATTTTGTACAGAAAAAAAAGAATGATTTTTTGCGATTTAATCGGAAGGAATTGCCTGTTTGGGAAGCGATGGATTTTCTAAACACCCTGGTAGACGATTCTGATCCTGACATAGAATTGGATCAATTGCAACATTTATTGCAAACAGCTGAAGCGATTCGAGCGGACGGGCATCCCGATTGGTTTATATTGACAGGATTTATCCATGACTTAGGTAAAGTACTCTGTCTTTTTGGCGAGCCGCAATGGGCTGTAGTTGGAGATACCTTTCCGGTGGGTTGCGCATTTTCCGATAAAATAGTTTATTCTGAATTCTTTGATGACAATCCGGATATCCATAATGAGCGGTATAACACCAAAAATGGCATTTATGAAGAAGGATGCGGTTTAGATAACGTACAGATGTCATGGGGACATGATGAGTACATGTATCAGATCATGAAGGATTATTTGCCGGAGCCGGCTTTATACATGATTCGTTATCATTCCTTCTATCCCCAGCATCGGGAGAATGCCTATGATCATCTTTTAAATGATCATGATCAGGAGATGTTTGAATGGGTAAAGAAGTTCAATCCGTATGACCTTTATTCCAAAAGCCCCACTCCTCCGGTATTGGAAGAACTTAGGCCTTATTATGACGGATTAATAAAGAAGTATTTGCCGGAAAAAATTCGGTTATAGAAGATGAGCAAAAGAATGTTGATGACGCGTCCCATTTAATCTGCTAAGGGTTGTCGTCTGTCCCGAAAGGCTTCAGAGGTCCCGGGTTATTTCTTATCGGAGAAGATGGTGACCTCTCGAAGCCAGGTCATCTTAAGGGGCACAAGGTAAGTGCAGGACATTCCTTACGAAGACCCTACATGTATTTTGTTTTACCCGGAACCGGTATGGGATAATCCCCGTTTTCATCAGGTACCACCGGAGGGGCCCCTTCAAAACTATACTTATCCATCAATAAATTTAAATCCAATTGGAGCGCCTTATCCCATTCAATAACCTCTCCTGAGTAGGTCGCCAGCCTTCCCATGATAGCCGTCATAGTGCTTTTGGCAGCACGTTCAGCGTCCCAATACTTAAATTCGCCTTTAGCGACTGCAGCAAAGAGCTCGTCATGCTCATTTTGGTAGGGCTGATTTTCTTGAGATTGATCAAATTGGTAGAGTACTTTTCCCTTGAGGTCTTCAATACGGGCAGAACCGCAAAACACTTTTCCTTTAGTGCCAATGAGTAATTCATCAACTTTTGACATGGTACCCGGCATATGACGGCATTGACTGTTTAAAACAGCGCCGTTGCCATAATGAAATGCTACATAATGATGGTCAAATATTTGTCCGTGTTCAGGTCCTTTACGGAGCTGCCGGCCTCCCATTCCCTGGGCCCTTACCGGAAAGCTGTCCAGTGCCCAATTGACGACATCCAGATTGTGAATGTGCTGTTCAACGATATGGTCTCCACAAAGCCAGACAAAATAGTACCAGTTGCGCATCTGGTACTCCATTTCATTCCATTCCGGCTTCCGTGGATGTACCCAGACCCCACTGCTGTTCCACCAAGCCTGAGCACTGGTAATATCGCCTACCAGCCCATCTTGTACCCTTTTTATTAATTCCCTGTAAGATGTTTGATAGCGCCGTTGCAGCCCTACAACAACATTTTGTTTATTGGCTTTAGCTTTTTCTGCCGCTACGAGTACCCGTTGAATTCCAGCTGGGCCAGTCGCAACAGGTTTTTCCATAAAAATGTGTTTGCCTTGATTAACTGCTTCTTCGAATTGAATAGGCCGAAACCCAGGGGGCGTAGTAAGTATCACTACATCTGCTGCAGCTATGGCTTTTTTATAAGCGTCAAAGCCTACAAATTTATGATCTTCTTTTACTTGTACGCGTTGCTTTTCATCTCCTAAGGCCTTTTCTATATTTTTAAGGCTGCTGTCGATCTTATCTCTAAAGGCATCTGCTATAGCTACAAGGCGGACGTTTTGCTTTGTTCGAAGGGCTTGTACGCATGCCCCGGTACCCCGGCCTCCGCAACCGACTAATGCGATTTTTATCACATCATCAGCACCTGAAAAATAATTGGCATGTGACAGCAACGGTGCTGCCATCATCCCACCAGCTAGTAAAGAAGAGTGTTTTACAAATTTCCGCCTGCTTTGAAAATTTTTGTGGTTGTTTTTGTCCATAGTTCTATTCTTTTTAGATTTATTCAGACCTCTTCAGGGCCTGATTGAAAAAATTTTCGATTGTTGATTTATCAGGTTGAGGGAAAGAGCAAACAAGACGGAAGCCAACGAAAGGGGCGTCTGCAATCCACCATTGGCTTTTGGGAATTTGCGGGTCTCTGGCATTCCATTTCGGGTCAGAAGCCAAACGTGCAGCCGGCCGTAATGCTTTTGCATCAGAGCGAAAATGCCCGCCTTTGAGGGTAACCGGATAGGTGTCGACAACCGGAATATGTGGATTATTAGGTTCTTTTTGAATATTTTGGAAATACTGGGGATCGTATTGATCAAGTGTCCATTCAGCCACATTTCCTAACATGTCGTATAGGCCCCAGCCGTTAGGCGCTTTCTCTTTAACTTTATGATACTTGTTGTCACTGTTTTTCTTATACCATCCAAATTTAGACAGACTTGTGGTGTCATCTCCAAAAGGATAGGCTGTTTTGCTTCCAGCTCTGCAGGCATATTCCCATTCTGCTTCAGTAGGCAGTCGGTAAAATATTCCTGTTTTTTCATACAACCATTTGCAATACATCAGCGCTGCATGCTGACTCATGCTGTTAGCCGGATATCCACCTTCTTTACCCATGCCTTGGGAGAAGTCAATATAAGGCGGGCTGGGGCGGGTTATGGCATCAGGCACGGGCTCATGGTCCAGGCTGATATTTTGAAACATCACGTATTCATCGAAAGTAACTTCATGCTCTCCAATCCAAAAGGAGTCAACATATACTTTAGTTTGGGGGCCTTCGTCCGGTTGATGTCCTCTTTCAGCTTTCGGGCTACCCATAAAAAAAGAACCACCCGGTATTGCAACCATTTTAAAAGAAACAGTCGAACCGGGGATTGTTTGTGTGAACGTCTTAAAAATGGCTTTTTGTGCATGAATGGGAATCGAGCAGCAAAATAAAGACAGAAATAAAATGAGTGTTTTCATAGTCATCTTAAGGATTTATCGCGACAAGATATAAACTATTTAGAAGGATTCAAACCATTCAGTCATCTCATATTGAGATATTTATCAAAAACTTTATTACTTTTCTTATAAATAGAAGTTCCTCTTTTCTCGGCAATTAACAAGCCGGTCCCCGGAAATTTTTTTGCCAATTGCAGTGCCTCCTGAATTGGTAATATGCTACATGCTGAGGCAAGCCAGTCTGCAGTAGCCCCATCATTCGCTACGATGGTTACATTGCGTAAAGAAGTTACTCCAATGCCTGTTTTTGGATCAATAATATGTGAATACTGCTTTCCTTTCCACTCAAGATGTTGATATACATCACCGGAAGTGGCTACTGCTTTATCAGTCAGAGACATTAACTTCTTCAGATAATCGTTTTTATTTTCAGGTATTTCAATGGCTATCAGCCATCCGTTGCGGTGTGGCGGAGCATTTCCTACTACCAGGTCTCCCCCCGCGTTGACCATGGCAATGGGGAATCCCTTTTTCTTGATAAAATCTAAAACAGCCTGGGCAACATAGCCTTTGGCTATTCCTCCCAAGTCTAGCTGCATCCCCGGCTGCTCAAGCCATACGGTTTGCTGTTGCTCATTGATATGTAAATAGCGATAGCCCGTTTTCTTCAACGCTTTCCGTATGGCTGAGGAATCGGGTAAAATATGTTCTTTCCGGGCCTTGCGCCACAGATTTACTACTGAGCCGATGGTAATATCGAAAGCGCCATGGCTTAGCATTGACGCTTTTTGAGAAAGATTTAAAATGTGAAATAGCTGATCAGACACCGGAATAGCTGCCCCTGAGCCACTGCTCCGGCTTAATTTGTTTAACTCACTACCATAAATATAATCGCTAAATAGGTTATTAAGCGTATCTACTTTTTTGAAAGCCAGCTTAGCTACATGCTGCACCTTAAGCGAATCTTTTCCATATATCGTAATGATGAATGGAGACCCCATCTTGGCTTTTCTAAAAACAAATTTCTTGTATTTATCCTGAGCAGTAGCTATATTTGTTGCAAGGCAGCAAAGGAGAAAGAATAGTATGTATTTTTTATGCATCCAAAAAAGAAATCGGGTGAAGTACAAATATAATTTTCTTTTTTTGTATTGACCGTTATTTAACGGATATGGAAAGAAAAACTAGCGGAAGTATATGTTATATATAACTAATGTTTAATCCTTGAAATGAGACTACATGAAAAGAAGACAATTTTTACAGAACAGCTTGCTGACGGGAGCCGCTCTGGCGACATCTCCGGTTGTTGGACGTGCAAAAGGTGATAAGGGTGTATTCGCAGACGATAAAAGATTCAATCTCAATTATGCCCCTCATCAGGGGATGTTTACAAACTTTGCAGGCAAGGATATATTGGATCAGATTCGTTTTATGCATGACCAGGGGTTTCGTGCCCTGGAAGATAATGGTATGATGCAGAGAAGTCCGGAGATGCAGGAGAAGATTGGAAATCTTTTAAATAAGCTGGGAATGACAATGGGGGTATTTGTGTTAGATAAAGGAGGTAATGGAGCCAATACTTTCGCAGCAGGTAAAAAAGAATATACAGACATATTCATCAAAGGCTGTCTGCGGGCTATTGAAACAGCAAAAAGAGTGAATGCCAAATGGACGACAGTAGTACCAGGGGACTATTACCGCAAGTTGCCGTTGGGAGTACAAACAGCCAATGTGATCGAAACGTTGCGAAGAGGGGTAGAATTGTTGGAACCCCACGGTCTGGTCATGGTGCTGGAACCCTTAAGCGACACGCCTGATCTTTTCCTTCGATATTCTGATCAGACGTATATGATCTGTAAAGCGGTAAACAGTCCTTCTTGTAAATTGTTGTATGATATTTACCACATGCAACGCAATGAAGGGAATCTCATTCCGAGTATAGATAAATGTTGGGATGAAATCGTTTATATACAGATTGGTGACAACCCGGGACGTAATGAACCGGGTACCGGAGAAATACACTTTAATAATATTTTCAGACATTTGTATAAAAAAGGCTATAAGGGCGTAATGGGAATGGAACATGGCCTTTCCGGTTCGGGTAAAGCAGGAGAAAGCGCGTTGATTAGGGCGTATCGGGAAGCAGACAATTTTTTAAGCTAAAGAAGAGCTTTTTTCGCCCTGTAATATAGTTTCTGATAACTGTTATATTTCCAGAATACGATTCCTAACCAAGAGGCAAGCCCCAATGACTCCTGCTTTTTCCTTTAGAACCGACATTTTTAAGTCTGTGTCTTTATTAACGGTACTCAAAGAGTATTTATGAATGGCGCTTTTAATAGGGAGTCTGATGTATGCGCCTGTAGAAGACAGGCTTCCTCCAAGTATAACTAATTCAGGATTGTATAAATTGATTAAAATCGCAATTCCCTTTCCTAATTTTTCTCCAATTTGGGCAATCAGCTCGATGGCGAGTACATCGTCATGATTGGCAGCTTCGATAATATCTTCCAGTAAAATGCTATCAGGGTCTGGTTTCTTTTGGGAAATGATAGTGGAATATCCTTCTTTTACCCGTTCAATAAATATGCGGGCAAGTGCATAGCCCGAAGCCTCTGTTTCTAAGCAGCCTTTTTTGCCACATTGGCAAATAATTTCATTGTTGAATATCGGAATATGACCAAACTCCCCAGCAAAACCTGATTTACCATAATATAAATGGCCATCTATCATGATTCCTGTGCCTATTCCATAATCTAAATTAATGAATATGACATTTTTTTTATCTTTAACAAGTTCGCCAGAGAATTCTCCATATGCCATGGCTCTGGAATCATTTTCGAGAAAAACAGGCAATTGTAATTCTGTCTCTATGGTTTTGCTTAGCGGTTCTTCGTTAAAATGGAAATAGCTAAAACTATAGCCGGTTCTGTTGTTAACTCGTCCTGAAAGGTTAAGTCCGATACCTACAATTTTTTCTTTCTGTTTTTGTTCAACTATGAAAGTTTGTAGAATTTCACATAATGCATGTAGAGAATCGGGTGTATTGGATAATTGGTAGGGAATCCGTTGTTGGAACTGAATCATTTTCTTGTTGAAATCCAGCATACCTATGTTAATATAGTCTTTTTTAATATCTGCCCCTACAAAAAACATGGAATCGGGGTTCAGCCCATATAGAATGGGTTTTCTCCCTACGCCTGACTCGATTTTACCATAATCCTTTACAAAATTGGCTTCCCTGAGCTCAGACAGCATACCGGTGATTTTTGGGCCACTGAATTTCAATTCTTTACCTAATTCGGTGATAGTAGCTTTTCCGGTATTAGCAAAATAAGAAAGAATAGCCTTTTTCAAATGGAGATTTTTGAAGGTTACTCCATCCGCATTTTTCTGAAGCAATTCTTTAAAAAAAAAGTGTATAGAAGGCATGGTTAATTAATAATTAATGCAAATATACGTAAATTAAGAAAATATTTTATTATTTATGCGATAATTAAAAATTTAATTTTATATTTGTCCTACTAATTGTTTAATCTAAATGGACGTCTACCGCTCTCATACTGACGAATATCTTTTTACCTTATTGCAATATAAGGATGAAAAGGCATTTACTGAGCTATATAGCCGATATTGGAAGAAGCTTTTAGTCAGGGCTAATATTCTACTGTACTCTCAGGAAGATGCTGAAGAGGCTGTGCACGATATCTTTGTGGGTTTATGGACTAAAAAGACTCAGCTCCATATCCGTCACTCTTTTCATACGTATATTGCTGCTATGCTCAAGTACAGCTGCTTTAAAATCCTGGCTAAAAGAAGGCTTCGAGGCATAAATAAAACGATAGAGGATTTGGAAGCCGTTGATTGTACAACTCAACAATGGCTGGATTTCGAAGAACTTCAGGAAGAGTTGGAAATGGCGGTTGATCGATTGCCTGAGAAATGCCAGCTTGTTTTTAGACTAAGCCGAGAGAAATATCTGAGCGATAAGGAAATTGCCGATGATCTGGACATTTCAGTTAATACCGTCCGGACCCAAATGCATCGCGCGCTACAGAAGTTAAAAGCTTCTCTCAGTTACTTTTTTTTTACTTTATAAGATTTTTTAGTCGTTTGTAATGCATCCCTCTGTTTTTACCCCTCTATGTTAGAAAGTAATTGCATTAATGCACTCATTTGACCAAAAATATATTGAATTATTAGCAGAAAAGAAGCTGAAAGGATCAATTGTAGCTGAAGAACAGATTTTGCTGGATCAATGGCTTAAGCGGAAGGCGCCGGAGCAAATGAGCTGGTTTTCAGAAGCTGCAGATGAGGAAGCATTGAAGGATAGGCTGTTTAACCGGATCAAAGGAGATGCAGGCATTTCTTTTTCGGAAAGAAGGTTAATCAAACGACCTTTTCAGTGGGTAGCTGCAGCTGCAATATTGTTTCTAATGATAGGTAGCCTTGGATACCTCTTCCTTTTTTCAAAGGAACGTTTTGTCCTTAAAGTCACAAATAGGGAACAGCAAGGAATACATGATATTGCTCCTGGACATCGTGGCGCCATCCTAACCCTGGCTAATGGAGAGAAAATTATACTTGATAGTGCGGATAACGGACCAATAGTCTTTCAGGGAAGCCGACAGTTGATGAAGAAGGACGGGCAATTGGTATATGAAAAGGCAAAAGCAAAGTTACAGGCAAATAATAATATTCTTGCCAATGAGGAAGTTAATTATAATACCCTTACAACACCTCGCGGCCGAGTCTTTGGTCTTGTATTAGCGGATGGTTCTAAGGTATGGCTGAATGCCGCTTCATCTATTACCTATCCAACGTCTTTTGTTGGCAAAAAAAGGGAGGTTTCTGTAAAGGGAGAAGTCTATTTTGAAGTTGAGAAAGATAGCAAATATCCTTTTGTCGTATCAGTAGGAAATGCTGAAATTACAGTCCTTGGAACACATTTCGATGTAATGGCATATCCTAATGAGAAGGTAGTAAAAACTACTTTATTAGAAGGAGCGGTAAAGGTCACCCATAATGGCAGCCAGGTTATTATGGAATCCGGACAACAAGCAAGCTTCTCGGGTAATTCTGGGGGTATTAGCCTTGAAGATATTGATACAAGCGGTGTGGTTGCATGGACAGCTGGCAGCCTCTCCATGAA
>CAYXRN010000074.1:0-16986 GCA_964467635.1 uncultured Chitinophagaceae bacterium
ACATCCCACCGAGCCTATCGGCATCAGTGGGTTTTACGCTCCACTTTTATAAAAGTGGCAGTCCTTGGAATAAGCTACCTGAGTAGTAAATATGCAAGAAAAGCATGGATCAGGTTGTCGCAGTAAACACGAGGATTCTGCATAACTTTATAGTTGTGATCATCGCTAAGAGTCACCAAATTTTCTAAAATTAAAACTCTGAACCATGCCTGTATCAAAATTAAGCCATTCCAGAGACTTTACCGGTGAAAATTTCTTCATCGGCCTGGACATACACAAAAAAAGTTGGAGCGTTACCATTAGAACTTCTAATCTAGAAGTTGGGCATTTTAGCCAGGCTCCTGACCCAAAGGCTTTGTATTCTTATCTTAGCAGGAAATTTCCATCAGGAAGCTATTATAGCGCTTATGAAGCTGGTTTCAGCGGAACTTCCGCTCATACTGTCCTTTGCAACTTGGGTATTCGGAATATTATTGTTCATGCCGGGGATATTCCTAATACGGACAAAGAGAAAAAGAATAAAACTGATGTACATGATAGCCGTTCTATTGCCAAATATCTGGAAAAGGGTCTGCTTAAGCCAATTCATGTATTAACGGAATCGCAACAGGAGTTGAGAAGTTTTTACCGATTACGCGAAATGCAAATTGTAGATCAAACCAGAGCGCTCAACCGACTCAAAGGTTATTTAAATTTTGTCGGTATTCATATGCCTAATGATATGCCCGATAACAGGAAAATAACCAATAAACAGCTAGCATGGTTGGAAAAACAGTCGATGACTACACCTACAGGAAAGGCTTGCTTGTTACAATATATTCAGGATTATAGAGACCAAAGAATCAGAGTAACCGAGGTGACAAAAACACTCCGAAAATTCATAATCGAAAGCTATTCAGAGGCATACGAAAACTTAATGTCAGTTCCTGGTATTGGTTCTATCATTGCTATCGCATTAATAGCAGAGATAGGGGATTTTCATAGATTTGAAACACCAGCAGAATACTGCTCCTACCTGGGCATGATTCCCTGGGATCATAGTAGTGGAGACTCCACCAGGACATTTGGCGTACAGCCGCGTTGCAATAAGCATTTACGCCCGCTACTGGTTGAAGCAGCATGGATGTCTATTCGTAAAGATCCGGGGCTATTATTTTATTATAAAAAGCACGCCTCAAAGAACAACAAGCATGCAATTATGAAGGTAGCGAGAAAGATAGCTCTAATAGCAAAAGGTGTGGTCACAAACAATAAGCCGTTTGACCCAAACTATTTGGAGCCTAAACCAAAAATTCGGCAGCGCAAAAGGGTAAAGCCGTAATTCGGTTTTTTAAGGCATCGACTGAATGAATGTTTAAAAAGGCCAATTCAATAAAAACATCAAATTGGCCCCATTCTATCAGGTCAGGCTATCCCTTCATCAGTTGCTCCGCAGCAGAGCTAATGTCCGTTTTACCTGACAATTAAAAATACTAATATTTAAGCAAATGATTATAAAAAGTGATTATCAATAAATATAAAATCTTAAATTTTTTGAGGAGAAAGCGCAATTTTTGTAACTGTCACCTAGATGACAATGAGTAGTATACGCACTCCTTTTATAACTTTAACATTTAATGGTGACTCCGCTAATTAATGGATGATCACAAATAGCAGTTTGAGATATTTTATTGAAAATCGCCACAAAAACGTAACTTTATGATCTAAGCGAATTATTCCATATCGCAACTCCCTAGCTATGCCTTTTCTTCATAGCAGTAACAAACGGATGAATACAACTGAATCCGGCTACTTTTCAATGCCCGAATATTTTTTATAGATCGCTCTATAGCCCATCAGCCGGCCAACAGGGGCAAGGGTATTCATTAAAAATTTTTGCAAGCCCAAGGGCATGTCGGCCAAAAATGTTTTACTGTCCAGGTACTTGAGCGTTACCAGCTCCTGCATCAAGCCATGCTTCCCATTCTTACTTTTCCCATCGGCGGCAAGGCCAACAAGGTTTTCAATCAGATAATCGAAATCTAAGCCTGGAGAAACACTGTGAATGTAGGTTACAGGAACATCATTGTTGTTGTAATGGTTGTGCGGAACATTTTTGGGCAGAGTCCGCTTTTCGCCTTCAGACAAGGTACTTTTCTTCCCATCCAGCCAGACAGTCAGTTCACCGGAAATGACTTCAAAGGACTCCTCCTGATAAAGGTGAAAATGATTAGGTACTAGCGGTCCTTTGGATTTGATTGTGGCTCTCATGGTAACCCTTTCCCCATCGGTATCTTTGGCGGTTTCCAAATATTCATACGTATCTCCGTTCAACGGATTGGTAATAACTTGTCCTTTCGTTGGCATAGGTATGTTGGTTTAAGATTAAGCAAATGATCTTTGGAACAAACACACTGGTATTTATCCAGGCAATCAGTTCTTTGCACAAGAAACAATTTAATCACCAAATCTCCTAACGCCGGGGGGGGCGACACCCAAAGAAAAAGCGGGAAAAACGCATAAAGTTGCAGTAAATACGGTCCTGTAATCGCTGAAGAAAAAACGTTTCCTGACCGTCAATGGCCAAAATCGAACGTGGGTAATCTAAGGATACGTGGCGGGCTTTGCGCTGCCAACGGAGTCATCCGTTTACACTTACCGGAAGCTCAACCTCAAACGTTTCCTTTCGTCTTTCTATTTCAAAGAGAAAAGAAGTATCTGCTGATGACCTCAGGTGGGTTTGAGCACTGGGTTCTCTGAGCATCTGTCCCGGCATGTGATTAATGCTAAGCACTACATCCCCCCTTTTAATTCCTTTTTGGGCTGCATTAGATCCGGCAATAACATGTTTTACAAATAACTGCCCACTCGCGTCAAAGCCCATAATAAGGCCATTCAAGGCCAAATCAAAAGGCTGAGAGAACTTCCGGCTGGGTTCCAGGTACAGTTTCTTATGTAACAAATCAATTGTAAAGTTAAACCTGCTAATAATTTCTATCCCAATCGATCCATTGCTGTTAAATGCCCATTTTTCATCTCCTTTCCTATAAACCTGCAGGGCCCCCATAAAATGTTTCAGGCTAATATCTCCCAAATCCAGCTCTTTAAAATCACCGGAAACAATCTTAGAGGTATGTCCAAAACTGTGGTTAGTAGAATAGTAAGCGACCGGATAATTATCCAATAACGAATGCTTATGTACCGCCGGACCAAACAAAATAACATGGTAGCCGGCCCCTGTGTCGAAATTAAACCAGCCGGTTAAAGACTTATCATTGGCCAGGTGAATACCAGCCTTTATCTGCGGAATCCCTGCAGTATAATTAACAGGTACAGCGGTTCCCTTTCCATTATTATCGTATTGACCCAAATTATATAATTCAATAACCTGCTTATCAAAATTTACCTTTGTTATATACCTTCGCAACAAATTCCCCCCAAACAACCCATCGTAATCTCTGCTCACTTTCGGAAAAATAGCAATATTTTGTCCCGGAATAGACACCGAATCAAGATGAATCGTATTGTTAGCGGATATTTGCACCTGGACTTTTGAACCGACTACGGAAGCCTGTTTTTTATAAGCGACTTTCAGTCCCAGGCTGTCTGCTACCGCCCGGTTAATACCCATTCCATCCGCTCCGGTATCGAATAAAAAAGAAAGTTGTTTATCGCTATCGTTTAATTTTAAATGAATCACAATACCACCCCGTATATAGTCAAAAGGAATTTCTGCAACCTTGTGGCTTGGCTCGTATCGATTTACCCCATATAAATGGTCCAGCAAACTGATATGCAATAATTTCGCCTCGCCGTTGAAATACAGTTTCGTACTAAAAGGCTTTTGGTCTTTAAAATGGCATAAAACTTTGACAATATTGGCTTCTTCGTCAATATTTTTTATCACAAAAGAATCTGCCTGATAATAATTTTCAATGACAGGCTGTAGGATTTTCAAGGAAGACGCTTTATTATAAATGCCAATAGAAAAGCTATCCGCCAGGAGCGGACCCATTAATTCTGCATCTTTATTTATAAAAGCCTGTTCTATACTTTGTGTATGCTTGTACAAATCCTTCTTCTGCCCACTTACCTGGCCAAGAAAGAAAACAGACAACAGACTGAATAAGAGTAATTTTTTCATAAGCTAATTAGACCAAATAAAAGGGAAATGATTGCAGAATGGCCAATCATTCCCTCTTATTATCAACCAAAACTGTTTTAAACAGGTCATTTACCTCTAATATTTAACGATTTATACCTATACAAGGAATCAGGAACCGTACTTAAAATAGCATTCAGAACGTCCTGTTTTTGCTCTTTGGTAAGCGGATGGTCTGAATGTGCGAACGCTTCATAAATATTTTTTTTGATCACTTCAGGATCTCTGCTAAGCTCTATGGTTTCAGGAAACAATGCCCCTGAAGGTATTACCCCCTGTATCGCCGGAGCACCATTTCCATAAACACCCAGAAGTTCGACACCCCGATTTTGATCGTCCATAGTTTCTGAAATCCCGTTACAGGCCCATAAAAGCCCTATCCCTAAATAAAAAAGAATCTGTGCTTTTTTCATTACCCGCCGGTTGATGAATTAATTCCTTATAATGGTGTGTTAGCGGTAAAACCCCATAATTTTCTATGGATCACCCTTCCTGTAGTGTTTTTATTATCAATGCTTTTAAATCCGGCGTAGAGGGCCTGGGCGCATCGATTGTGACAATATCTCCCTTTTTATCAAACACCATAAAACGTGGAATTCCTTTTACATTATAGTATTTAACCATCTCATTCTCCCAGCCGGGAGCGATCAACTGATAACCCTGCATTTCTTTCTCTTTCACCATCTCCTTCCATTTATCGATATCTTCCTTTTCATCAATGGAGATACTGACAAAGGCAACGTCTTTTCCTTTCATTTGCGTTTCCAGAGAATCGAGAAAAGGCAATTGCTGACGGCAAGGGCCACACCAGGTAGCCCACATGTCTATAACTACCACATTCCCCCTCAGGTCCCTTAGCGATACGGTATCGCCATTGATATCCGGATAAGCAAAATTCAATGCGGGCGTACCTTTGGCAAAGGAACGGACAGATTTTTCATATTTTAAGTAGCCTTGCTTTTGCCTATCAGTTACCAAATACTTTTTTAAGGGTTTCATAGTCGCTACTAAATCGTCATAAGTTTTGAACGCCCCTAGACTTTTAACGATAAAGGCGCCACGTACTGTGTCATTGCAAAAAAGGTTAACATGGTTTATAAACCGTTGTCCCTGGTCTCTGCTTACCGCTTTCCCCTTTTTATAATTCATCAGGTATTGAAAGGTGGTATACAAACTCATTGTTCTTAACCCATTGGCAAACCTTAATATCTTTGTCCCACAAAACTTCTTGCTTTTCAGGATAGACTTGTAATAAGCGGGATACTGGTCTTTCGTCGGATGAGCCGTCCTCGGGGTCAGCAACAAAGCCATCGCTGATGATTCTATATCATGTCCCACCGCAAAACGCAACAGTCGATTAAATTTCTCATCCGGCGTCCGGATACGCTGCTTAAAAGCTTCAGCTTTGGGCAACAAAGCATTCAAAGCAGGAAAGAAGGAACGATAGGTAGCCGTATCTCCCAGCCGTGACGCCTTTTTCAGCCCATGCACCATCTTCTGCCATTTGTCCAACAGCTTGTTCTCCGGCGAGGAAGTGGTAAGCTGGTAGCTGTCTGCATCAATTTTGTAATTCAGCTTTTCTCCACCTTTTAGATAAAGCCGTACCATCCGGTTGGAAGCCCCGTCTTTTCCATCATCCAGATAATAAAACCCGCTTTCAGGGCTGGGCACGGCAAAAGCAAACTCCCCTTCGTCATTCAATGTTTGCGAAGCAAATTCCACACGCTGTCCTTCTACTACCTTGTACAAAATTGCCTTTTCCACTCTGCCTCTGTTCATCGTTCCGCTAATCATAGACATCTGCCCACTTTGTGCCATTCCTTCGGATAAAGTTACCACCCCGAGCACCAGGGTCAGTAAAACATACTTTTTGGTTCTCATCATTTGGTTTTTATTAAAAAATACAGTTTTCTTTTTTCTATCTTTATCATCCATTCTTGTAAGCCATATCCACAACTTTCCCAAAACCTTCAAACTTCTTGGAATACGTATTATTGGAAATGTCTCCTGTCGGACTGATGTTCATATAATACACCCGGCCTTCTGTTCCATCAAAAGTGGCGACATACAAATGATCTCCACTCTTCTTCATCACGGTAATCTGTTCACCGGAGAACTCATAGATTTTTCTTGACCGGTTCGCCGGGATATCATATACATAGATCTTATTGTCTACGGTATAGTATAGTAACGGAACTGTTAAAGATGCAGCGAAAGAAGTCCCCGAGCTTATCCCTGGACTGTTTAGGACTACCTGCGAGTCGATTGCCACACGATCGTCTCTAAGATTCACTGTATAGAGGAAAGCGCTGTCATTGTGCTCATTCTTAAATAGTGAAATAATATTATCGTGATTAGAAGGAAGCATAGTCAAAATTTCCTTTGGCACATGGTTTAAGTCAAAAGCCTGTGAAGGATCTCTCACAGAGAAGGTCGAGATAGAAGTTCCATTTGGCCCCACATAAACAAACCTTTTATTCTTGTCATCAAAAAAGAAAGCATCATAGTAAACGGACTCTTCAATAAATGGCGCTGCCCTGTAATCTCCCGCATACCTCGCCCCAAAATGGGTTCCTCCGTACAGAAAATTTTGATTATAGATTAAGCTGTCATTTATGACGAAGCTATTAGTGCTCCCCGGATAAACAACCAGTTCAGGATGCAATACTTCAGGCGCATTATAAAACAGGTTGGCATAATCAGATATAACAACAAAGCTATTACGGTTGACAAGATAACCCCCATCTTCGAAGAAGATGTAATTAAAATGTCCCCAATTGGTATATAGGCTCGCAATTATATCTGTTGTCAGCGGCAGCTTTTTATCCGGATTGGCAGTTGAAAAAATGTGATAGTACACAGACCCACCTGGAGTAATGATATCCACATCCGCCTGGTCATCTCCGTGTTCCAAGATCAACCACCCCGAAGACAAGAGCGTTGATACTTTAACCTTATAATACTGAAAAGCACTTACTCCGGTAGTAGTATCAGTTACTTTGAAAACAAGGTCATACAAACTAGATTGAGGTGCAAAGCCAATTTGTGTGTTTAATCGCCTACTGTGCGACAGAACAGTCCTCTGCATACGAGGATTATCGGTATAATAGGCATACCATTCGTATTTTAAAACTGAAGTATCCGGCATGGTCTGCTTTATCTCCGGTTCAATGCTTAAAGTATCAAACTGCATAACATGCATCGTACCGTTTTCAGCTTCAACCACACTAAGCTTATTTAAAGGATGGTAATCATAATTGCCTTTATCTTTGTAACAGCCGTAAAGCATCGTGCTCCATACCATCAGAACCAGGAAGCTTCTTAATATACTTTTCATATTTTCTTCTTAAATAATTATATTAATTATGTAATGCATTAAAAGGTCACAAGGTTATGGTTTTCATCTCTCATAGGGTTATTCGGATGCGCCTTGTTATACGCGTTTAAAGCATTTTTCATCTCCGCCTGGTAGGAGAAAAGTTCTGCAATTCCCAATCCGCCGGGGCCGGTTGGAAATTCAGCTCTTCCTAATACGTCGATAATAAACCGGTATTTTACCTGGCTATACTCTCCAAAAATATATTGGATGAATCCTCCCCAGTTATCCGGCTTGGTAAGGATATCGTTCACTTTTATGTAATACAGGCTTTGCCCATTCAACAACCTTTTAAAATCAGGTGATGGTTCAAGATGAAGGGTCAGATGAACGGTGGTATCCTGTAAGTCGGCTGCACGTTTTATAATAACCCCCAGCCGGGTAGCAAAAGAATCTGCCGGCATCACATACGGCGTCATCAGCTCATAGTGAGTTCCTTCTACTGCGGTAGTCAGGCTGTCCACCGGATCAAATTTAATAGTCCGGTCGTGGCTTGCAGCCTGCCCCATTATCCGAACCGGCACCCAAATGGTATCCCGCACAATGGCGCTATTTTTTATGGCAAACGAATAGCTGGTACTATCCGCATTTGGATCGTACCGATCTTTATATATAAAGATCCCCGGATCATTTTCATAAATCGGAAGTTCTGATTTCCGACAAGAATATATGCCGAACAATAACAGGCTTGCCATAAAGATATTCTTAAATTCCAATTGTACTTTCATGTCTTTATCTTTAAATCAAGTTTATTGTCTATTTCCAAACTGAATTTCATTATCCGGCCATGGGAACACATAGATCGCATCTGAAGGGGTTATCGCAGAACGAATAATATGATCCATATTCAACCTCTTATAATAATAGAAAAGCTGTCCCTCAGCATAGAATTCCTTTCGGTAGGCTTTAAATATTTCCTCCTGAAGCGTACTGCTGTTTAAATTATCCGGTAAGCTCTGAATGCCCCGGTGAGCACGAACGGTATTCAGGTAACCGGAAGCTGCCGTTGGATCAGTTGTGCACTCAGCAGCGATGTAATACATTTCCGGAATCCGGATCAACGGCATCAGATTCTTAAACCGATCCAGTACATCTTCATCCTGCCAGAATTTGGAAGGGTAACGGGCGGGGCCATCCAGTTCCCAAAGATATACATAACGATAGTCTGTACTGCCGCCGGTGGCAATTTCATAAAGTTCATCCCGTTGCTGATCAGAGAGGGTCAAACCGTTACTCTGGTTTTGCTCCCCCTTGAAATAAGTAGGAACTACATCTGCCAAATGATAATCGGACAGTGCAAAGATCTGCCCTGGGATAAAAGTTCTGTCTTTGTATCCTCCGGCGGCTGATACCTGGGTTTTACTCACAAATCCGAATTCCTCGGAATTAATTACCTCCCACGCATATTTAGCAGCATTCTGTTTATCGCCAATATACAAATACACCCTTGCCAATTCAGCTTTAGCGGCCCAGTAGTTAAAATGGTTCTGACGGTATCCCAGCAGAATATTTTCAGGCGGTTCATAATTGGGAACCGTATAATCGTCTATGTCAGGATAAATGCTTAACAATTCCTCTGCCGCTTTTAAATCGGTAATAATGCTGTCAATGGTCGCCTTAACCGTGTAAACCGGCGTAACCTTCTTGGAGAATGCAGTAACATACGGAATACCGCGTTTGTCCGCTCCACTAAGGTAGGATGGGGAGAACATCCTCAACAAGTCAAAATGCAGATAGGCCCTTAATCCTAAGGCTTCACCCTTAATAAGTTGATAGTCCGTCTTACCAAGCAACTGTTTGTTCCCATCAATATGCGCCAGCAAATTATTGATGTTGGCAATCACATTATACATATTTCCCCAAATGCTGTTTATGGTAGCTTCCACCCCTCCGTCTTCATAGTTATACACAGAAGCCTGATAAAGGCTATGGCTCTTATCCATATTGTAACGCTGGGCCAACGCATCCATAAATCCAAAAGTCAGGTTCCTTCCATAGAGACTGGAGGCAGTCATACGGGTATAGATACCGGTTAACGCATCACTAAAACCTTGCGCATTTGAAAAAAGATCATCTTGCTTTACTTTTGTTTTAGGCCGTACATCCAGCCATTTGTTACAACTTACAAACAGCAACATGACTAGTCCTGCAGTCAGGAGATATTTATATCTTCTCATTTTTATCATTTTTTTTGCCGGTTAAAAGGTTACATGCAGTGATAAGGAAAAATTGCGGGCAAAAGGATAAGACAATCCCCTTTCCTGCTTTATTGATGAGACAACAAAAGGACGGTTAAAATAAAAGTATGTCTGTACCCTGCTCATGTTCCAACGTTCTACCAGATGGTGTGGCAGTTCATAGCCTAAGGTGATGACATCACAGTATAGCGTATTATTATCCTGAACGAAGCGGGAGGTCGCTTTGGTGTGATCATTCCTGGTGGTACCAGTTACATCCACCAGGCCTTTAAACTGTGTCAAATCGCCGGGTTTCTGCCAGCGTTTTTCAAGTACCCGGTAATCCACATTGTAAATCAGGTTGGCATTTTCTACCCGGTTGGCCAGTGTACTGTTATAGAGCTGTCCCCCCAGTTCAGTACGAAACCGAATGTTTAAACTAAAGCCTCTGTACATAAAATTCGTACCAAAGGTGCCATAAACATCCGATTCTGTATTCCCCACCGGCACTTCATCGGTCGCCTTCCACTCATAAGTCAGTGAACCGTCTTTTTTCACAAATATCTCACGGCCGGTACTGGGATCTATTCCTTTCGAACGCACGGCAAATATGGTGTTGGGGGACTGCCCCTCTTTATATAAGATAACGGGAGTAGTTACGGGGTCATCACCAGCCTGTTGCTTTTCTAATTGTTCTTCATTTTGCTGCTTGAGGGCATCAGAAATTTCCAGAATCCTGCTTTCATTATGAAAAAGGTTGGCCGTCACACTCCAAAAGAAACCTTTTCGTTCATTTTTTATCAGGAAAGCGGTCAGATAAGCTTCTATGCCTTTGTTTTCCACCTTACCCAAATTCGCTTTATAACTGTTAAATCCAAGGGAGGGCGGGGTGGTAATATCAGTAATAAGGCCGTCAGATTCCTCCACATAATAATTCACGCTCAGGTTAATTCTTTGAAGCAACTGCAAGTCGGCCCCCACATTCGTCTTATAGGTTTGTTCCCACTCCAGGAACGGATTTCCTAATCCCAGCAGCGTAGCGCCAATCCCGACGCGATAGCGTTCTCCCGTATTATATCCGTAGGTGGTCATGGCCATATAAGAGGGAAAGTTCTGTGACCCTGTTGACCCAAAGGAACCACGAAGTTTTAAACGGTCAATAAAGGTAAGCTCCTTCATGAAATTTTCATTTTGCATATTCCAGCCTGCCCCTATAGACCAGAAGGGGGCAAAACGCCGGTCACTCCCAAACTTGGAAGATCCATCCATCCGAAATGAGGCATCCAGCAGATAACGGTTGTCATAAGCATAACTGGCATTCGCCAAAAAGCCAACCGAACGGGAAAGACTTTCGGAACCATAGGGTTTGCTGTCTTTTTGATACTGGTGGGCAAAAGCAATATCATCGAGCCGGTCATTGGGAAATCCTTCTGCCACCATCCCATTGATAGCAGACCTGTCATTGTCGATCTGCATGCCGCCGGTGGCATACAAAACATTCTTGCCGAAGGCCTTTCCGTAATTCAGCGTTAAAGTACCCTGGTAATTAAATTGATTGCCATTTTCGATCGTATATCTTCCTCTTCTGAAATAGTCATCGCCATTATAATCGGCGAATTGATTATCG
The DNA here is from genome assembly GCA_964467635.1 of uncultured Chitinophagaceae bacterium. GTDB lineage: Bacteria > Bacteroidota > Bacteroidia > Chitinophagales > Chitinophagaceae > FW021-bin31. The sequence continues at coordinate 11,322 of CAYXRN010000074.1, forward strand.
AGGCCGGAAATAAAACGCTCATAACGGCTCTTTTGACTGTAAAAACTGAACTGTGCTTTTACTTTCAACGCTTTGGTAGCCCGCCATTCCATTTGAAAATTATCAGTTACATTCAGGTAACGGGAAAAGTTCTTGCTATTCAGTGTAATCCGGTATAGCGGATTATATACCACATGATCCGATCCTCTAGAATAGAAATAGTCTTCAAACGTTTCCAACTTCTTCAGTATCCGTCCACTGCTATCACGAATCCGCCAATAATGGTTTAGTTTAGAATAATCTCCGAAAGAACCGTAGGGTGAATTCACGCTGTGATTAGAAATGACATGCAGCGTATTTCTGAATAAAAGATTGCCGTGCCGGTATGATAAAAACGTACCTCCGGAATAGTTGGTCCGGTGAGATCCTTTCATTACCCCCGCATTATCATCATTGTAGGTAGCATCTACACCATAGCGAATTACTTCATTTCCGCCTTCCAGATAAATACTATGCTTGTGGCCAAAAGAGGTACGCAGGGGCTGAGACAACCAGTAGGTGTTGACGCCGCGCTGCACTTCCTTAAGACGCTGATTGTACAATTCATCCAGATATTGTTGCCATTCATCTACAGTACTCTTGTATATTCCGGCAATTTTTTCCAGATGAAGCTTTTCCTTCGCATTCAATAAATGATAACTGGATAAGTCAGGAGCCGTAAGGGTAAAATTTCCGCTGTAGCTCAACCTCAACTTCCCCTTTTCAGGATGCTTTGTATCTATAACCACTACACCATTGGCAGCTTTGGAACCATAAATGGCCGTAGCAGCCGCATCTTTTAATAAGGTCACTTTGGCTATGCGATTCATATCCAAATCGTAGATCTTCTGTAAAGAAACCTGGAAGCCGTCTAGAATAAATAGTGGCAAATTAGGATTGTTTCTATATTCTCCCCTCAGGTTAATTGCCGTTCCTCCTTCATCGCCCAAGTCCTGTAAATTATTGGCACCCCGCATCTGTACCTGAGGCAGGTGATTGGGATCGGAACCGAAATTTAAATTAGTAGGTATTCTGAAAGAAGGATCCATCGACTTCAATGCAGACAACACATTTTTGTTGCCTATCTGCCGTAACTGAGCTGCGGTAAAACTCCTCGCTGCACCGGTATAATTTGATACGGGGCGCTCAAAAATACCGTTCACCACTACCTCATTCAATCCTTTAACGGCAGGCTCCAGCTCGATGTTATAGAAAGTTTTCGCCGCTGATAGCCTGATCGATTTAGATTCATATCCCAAATAACGAATGATCAGTTCCTGTGCCCCATCAGGTATGGTTAACCGAAAGACCCCATCAGCATTGGTATAGGTAGCAATGCGGGTATTTTTCACCATAATCGTTACGCCCTCCAAGGGGGTACCGTCGCGGGATGAAAACACTTTACCTGTAATTTCCCTATTCACGCTTGAGTTAAAATGGGCTACGGGCCGATAACCAGCCAGAAAAGCAACATTTACCGTACCTGAATCAAAATGTGCGGCAGGAGAATCTGCGTTTCCCCTGCTGTTTGTAATGGCCGGCAAGAGGGCCACCCGACGTACAATGGCATAATTTCCATCGCTAAGTTTCACACACTTGAGACCAGCGGGCCGCAATATTCTTTTTAATACGCTTTTTATGTCCTTGTCTTCCAGCACGTCATCCGAAAAAGAAACTTTTTTGTCATGCACCAGCTTATCTTCATAGATAAAATGGACATCATACGCTTTTCTCAAATATTCGAGTACAGCTTCCAATGGCCGAATAGCGGTGTCCTGCTGAGATCCGGTTACCACCCGATGCCGGTGCATGGCATTGTAATTTACACTCAGCACCTGAGCCTGTAGCTTTTGAACTGATGGGACGTTGATAAACACTATACCAATGAGCAAGAGTATCTGTCTTTTCATAAATTTATTGATTCAGGATAATGAATAGATGTAGGCGTTTTATTTTGTGATAACAATCGTATGTTCATCCACTTTTTCAATATGCAAACCCAGTACCGTTGAAATACCATTTAACAATACCTCTTTATTGATAGAAGATAGCGTACCAGACATGGTCTTAGAAGCCAACGACGTATCTTGTAATATGACTTTTAAACCATAATTATCCTGCAGCTGTTTGATGATGTCACGCAAAGGCGTATTGTCAAACTTCCATTTTTTATTTTTCCAGGAGGTATAATGACTGACCTCGATCCGGGATTTGGTGATTTGATTATCGGTATAACTTACTTTCTCTCCCGGTTCCATCAACATATCCTGTTGGTCCTTTCCCTTAAAAGCTAACCGAACTTTACCACTCTTTAGCACAACAGTCGTTTTCTCATGACGGTTGTCAACATTGAAGGAAGTCCCCAGCACTTCCACCTTAACATTTCCTGTACGCACCACAAAGGGCTTGTGTATAGCACCACTCAGATCGCTTACATCAAAAAAGGCTTCTCCTTCCAATCGGATCTCCCGTAGCTTGCTATCCTCCCAATCCTTATTAAAGGAGATGGTAGAATTTGCGTTCAGTGTCACTAACGAATGGTCGGGCAACTCGATGGTCCGAATTTCTCCATAAGCTGTGTGGATCTTTACGGGTTGAAGCGTTTTCCAGGTAAAATATCCGGTGGTCAGTAAAAGTCCGATAAATACAGCTGCAACGGCTTTCCAAGAGCGAAGAACACTCATTTTCCGTTTGGATTCATTCCGCGTAATTGAACGCTGAAGGCGCAGCCACACCCGGTTTTTAGCCTCCGGGTTAGATATCCGTTTTTCGGACACCAGTTGCAGAATGAGCTTTCGGGCGGCTTCCATATCTTCCACCTTCTGGGGGTTTTTATCCATGAAGTCCTTCCAGAAGCGGTTATTTTCGGCATCCGGATGCAATACCCAACGGATAAAATCATCTTCCTCCATCCATTCGGAAACCGTAAAATGGCTATAGTCTGTATTGGATTGTGTTTTCATTCGTTTTCGGTTTTAAAAAAAAGAGTCTCCACTTGTAAAGACGGGGTATCTTTATTTTTTACCCCATGGAGAAGAATTTTTTTCGCAGATCGGTTTATTTAGCCGAATCCAATAAACTTTTTTTTGATAAAGCGCGTATTTTCCGCACGAGAATGTGGGCCAGATTTGCTTAAGCACTTCTGGAAAGAACACACCTTTTGGTCAGACCGTTATTCCGTTGGTTCAATAGGTAGGGCCTCTCCAGATATCATTATTCAATACATCCTAACACAATCTTAGTCGCTTACCTCCCATAGACTAAAGATCTGGGGGTACGCTCGGTTTTGTAGAATAATTGTTTTCCTTATGGGCGTATTGGGCCTAACCTTTCAAATTGTAAAAGGCAGGCTATTGGAAACCAGCTGTTCGACGGAGACCCTAGAACTCATTGTTACGTCATATTAACGAATAGATGTAAACAGCAACCATACAATTAGGAGAAGGAAAGCCCCGTCAGCTAACTTCCGCAACGCCTCGATCGCTCGGCCGACCAGTTTGTAAGTAGCCTTCACACTCAACTTCATAATCTCGGCTGTTTCCCGGTAGGTAAAGGATTCATAATAGCGAAAAAAGATAGCTTCTCGCTGCCTGGGGGTGAGCGAAGACAAAACGGCGGCCACCTTCGCTTTTATTTCTTCCTGACCTTCTGCGAGTATCAGTTCCGTTTCTTTATTGTCTAATATTATCTGGAAATCTATTTCTTTAAGATGATCTTCGTTCAGGTATTTGGGGGCTGCCTTTAACTGATCAATTAGCTTTCTGCGAAAAGCGATAAACAGATAGTTTTTAACAGAAGACGGGGTCGTAAGCCGGGAGCGGTTTTTCCATAACTGCAGAAAAAAATCGTGCAGGATATCTTCAATCAAAGCCGTATCCATTGTATAGTGAGAAGCATAACGGAACAAATGGTCAAAAAATCCATTATACAGCTGCTCAAAGGCCGCCTCATTGCCTTTTTGAAATTTCGCCCAATTTTGTTGTTCCTCGTGTAGATTCTGTCCCATCTTATGAAGGCTGCCCTTAAACAGTACGGAAAGGTAAGAAAAAGAACCCAGTTTTCCTGCTTTATGTCCATTATGACAATTTTAAAAGTAACAGAATTATTAGTAACTCCAAACAAAAGACGAGAAGACGGGTTATCGGGTTAGCGCAATAAGTCTTATTTCACCAGTGATCCGGCCTGTTCCTGGCCCTCTAAAAATCTCAACCTTCCCCTATCCGGACCAAATTCAATCCGACAGTGCCCAGGCCGGTTGTTATGAAGATGATGCTGCATCCTGTAACGGTAGAGATTATAACGACTTTCCGGATAGCAGAAGCGGGACACCATTTTAGTCTTCCTCACTTGAACAACCAGGTACCAATTGTAAGCCCCTAATACAAATACCGGCATAAGATGGAATAATACAACAAAACACACCCCAAATATGACGGCTTAAGAAAGGAGGTTATCACCGTCTGACCGGCTTAAGAAAAATTTACAACCTCTTAAGGCAAAACAATTAAAGGTGTTTGCCCCTTATAAACCAAATGGTTAATTAGAAACCGTCTAAAAAAAAGGTCGGTCAAAAGGCGAGCACCTTTCTGCACAATTAACAGTTCATCGATTTTGCTGTTTATGACCTTTTCAATAGCTGAAAAAGCATTCCGTCCTTCGTAAATTTCAAAGTTTGTATTAAACCTGTCTGAGAATAAGACAGCCAAATCCTTCAGCTGTTGTGCTACCCCTTTTGTTTCTTCAAGGGGCTTGGCCAGGTAAAAAAAAGTGATGCTGGTACGCTCCTTGCCTAAGAAGCTTAAAAATCTGTTAAGTTCCAGTATATTTAAAGGATGCTTTTCCTGGACGGCTACAAATATTTTCGGGTGAGCATAAACCTCTATTTCTTTTGGTATCGCCACAACAATATTATTACTGTGATCAATCACATCAAGGGCAACACTTCCTAAAAAAACCTTTTTCAGTAAACCGGTACCTTTTAGTCCTACAAAGATCAGGTTCTCATAGGGTTCTGCCAGCAGTTTCGATAAGGTAAGTTGCAAATGGCTTTCCGACACTAAAAAAGAAACCGGCACAGCCGGTGGAATCAATGTCTGCGCCAGTGTTTTTAATTTTTGCAAGGCTTCCTCGTTGCTCCATTGGACGATCTTTTGTTTGTCTTCGCTGTTGATCAGTCCGGGAGCTACAACGATAGTTTGGTGGACCAGAAGAAGTTCTGCCTGTGCCTGCAAGCTCCAATCACAAGCATAACGGATCAGATTTTCCGAATAGAGGGAAAAGTCAACAAGAATTATAAGTCGCTTTTTCATTGCACTAAGATTTTATCATCGCATCCGTTTTGTACAGGCAATCATTGACTTTGGCAAACTCTTTCTGATCATCTGCAAGGACGGTTAAAATATCCTTTTCTTCAATCATGATGGACCCATTGGGAAGAATGTATTCTCCATCCCTTTCAATCATCATGATATGGGCCGTTTTCGGAAAATTCAAGTCAACAATCCTTTTATTCACTGCATTGGAATTTGAAAGTACTTTAAACTTTTGCATAGAAGATTTAGGCAGGTTCAAAATAAGCTTGTCTTTTTCTGATACCGCTTTGGCTTTTTCAGGCCAAGCAACTTTCAGCCACCTGGCAACGATAGGA
>CAYXRN010000075.1:0-16676 GCA_964467635.1 uncultured Chitinophagaceae bacterium
ATCCGGACACATCCTGAAGAAATAATAATGGAATTTTTTTCTGGTTGCAAAGCATAACAAAGCGTGCCGCCTTGTCTGCACTGTCATTGTAAATAACGCCCCCCATCTGCATTTCTCCTTTTTTGGTCTTCACAATCTGTCGCTGATTAGCGACAATCCCAACGGCCCAGCCATTTATCCGGGCATAGCCGCAAATGATCGTTTTTCCATAACTATTTTTAAAAGGCTCAAAATCAGAATGATCTGTAAGACACTTTATAATTTTCATCATATCATAGGGCTTGGTACGATCTTCAGGTAACAGGCCATATATATCCTTCGTTTTCTTTAGAGGCACTTCAGGCTTTACCTGATTGAACCCCGCAGCGGGTGAGGCCCCCAGCTTGCCAATCAGCTTTTTAATTTGATCCAGGCAAGCTTCCTCTGTTTTAAACTGGTAGTCGGCTATACCAGAAATGGAGTTATGGGTTTCGGCTCCTCCTAAAGTTTCAGCATCCACATTTTCACCGATAGCAGCTTTTACCAAGTAGGGACCAGCCAGAAATATGGAACCGTTTCCTTCAACCATGAGGGTTTCATCGCTCATAATTGGCAGATAGGCCCCGCCTGCCACACAGCTTCCCATGACCGCTGCAATCTGAGTAATCCCCATCGCACTCATGCGGGCATTGTTATAAAAAATTCGGCCAAAATGCTCTTTATCGGGAAATATCTCATCCTGCATGGGCAGATATACCCCAGCGCTATCCACCAGATAGACTACCGGCAAATGATTCTCCATGGCTATTTCCTGCATTCGCAGGTTTTTCTTTCCCGTGATCGGAAACCACGCCCCCGCTTTTACTGTCATATCATTGGCAATGATCACGCATTGTCTCCCGCTGATATACCCTAAGCCTGCAACCGTCCCTCCGGAAGGGCAGCCACCCTCCTCTTCATACATTTCCCATCCGGCAAAAGCACCTATCTCTAAAAAGGTAGTTTTCGGATCTGTCAGATAATCGATACGCTCTCTGGGAGTCAGCTTGTTTCTCTTGCGTTGCTTCTCTATATTTTTTTTTCCGCCGCCTTTAGCTAACTTCGAAAACCTTTGCTGCAATTCTCGTACAGCAAGCCGCATGGCATCTTCATTTTTATTAAAGTCCAGTTTAGTATGTTCCATTGATCAATTTTATGCTTAAAAGTAGGAATTTTTCACCATACCCGGTTTCCCCCTAGTCTAAATGATTTAAATTTGTAATAAACAGAGATTATCTGCAAATGCTCTAGGCAAAAAAAACCGTCTACTGATTGCAAAAGCTTTATCTGAGAATTGCTGAAGGCTTCGTGCCGTTGGCTTTTCTATAGCTCAAAAAGATACAATTATGGATAAATCATTATTGAGGCAGCCACCAAAATATTATGCGCCTTATATCGCATTAGTGGATAATATTCCAATAAATAAAGCCTTCGGCAGAAATTTAAAACAATTAAGCCGAATTAACATCCAGGCCTTAGCGGTTAAAGGAAAAACGACCTATGCTCCCGGAAAATGGACTATTCCTGATATCATTCAACACCTCATCGACAGTGAAAGAATATTTTGTTACAGGGCCTTGATGTTCGCCCGAAAGGATTCCAGTCCCCTGGTCGGCTTCGATCAGGAAAAGTTTGCGTTGTCCGCAAAGGCCAATTCTCGTACGATTCCTGATCTGTTTGATGAATACAAAGAAGTGCATCAGAGCACTGCAAGATTATTTTCTACGTTTGACGATGAAATGCTCCTGCAAACCGGTAACTGCTCTGGTGTTTATATGTCCGTGTTAGCCATAGGATATACCATTATCGGTCATCAAATCCATCATTTTAATATTATAAAAGAAAAATACACAGTAGTCTTGTAAAACAGGCAACTAGGCTGCAAGAGAAAATTCAATCAGGAGTCCGGGAAATTATCGCCAATCAGACCGTCGTTTCTCTAAAAAAAACCTGACAGCCAGATACAAATGTTGTCCCAGAATCAAGTAGCTCACAAGGAGAAGATTATCCATACTAGGGCTAAAAATTGCCCGGATGGATTGACCGTTAGGTGCCGACCCGCTGCGAAAGGTATAACCACTAACCAACCTTGGGATGTGATTATTCATATTTCATCAACTTCACCGTCGTGTTAACAAGCTATAACGGTTGTTTCGTAGGTAAATAATGAAAAGATTCGTCTTTATTTTTTTTGCTCCCCTGCAAAAGTTAATCATTTGATAACATAGAAAAATGGTATTTATCTAATAATTCTAAGACTTTTGTCACTCAATAAATATAAAGCCTTAGATGAAAAACAAAATTTGGATTATTACAGCGTTACTCCTCATTGTGCTGTCAAGTTGCAATAATACAGGAAACGACAAATCTATCTCTATCGACGGCTCCAGTACAGTCTTTCCGCTCACTGCCGCCATCGCAGAAGAATATCGATCTATAGAGCCAAAATTGCACGTTACCATTGGGATTTCTGGTACCGGGGGTGGATTCCAAAAATTCGGAGTTGGGAAAATCGACATTGCCAATGCCTCCAGACCGATAAAACAGGAGGAAATAGAATTAGCCAAAAACAATAACATCGATTTTGTGAAGCTGGAAATCGCTTATGACGGGCTGGCCGTAGTAGTCAATCCTAAAAATAAATGGGTAGATTCCTTAACGGTAACACAACTAAAGAAAATATGGGAACCAGCAGCTCAGGATAAACTGACACATTGGAATCAGATAAATCCCGATTGGCCACATGAAGAACTGCATTTGTTCGGCCCGGGCGTAGCCTCTGGAACCTTCGATTATTTCACAGAGGCTATTGTCGGAAAAAGTGGTTCCAGCCGCGGTGATTATATGGCAAGTGAGGACGACAACGTGCTGGTAAAAGGGGTAGCCGGGGATAAATACGGGATGGGCTTCTTTGGTCTCGCCTTTTATGAAATGAATCAGGACAATTTGAAATTAATTGGTATCGATAACGGTGATGGTGCCGTAAAGCCAACTCGGGAAACCATCAAATCGGGAGAATATGCACCATTAGCCCGCCCGCTTTACATTTATGTAAGCACTAAATCATTGGAAAACCCCGAAGTCGTTAATTTCATCCGCTTTTACCTGGAAAAAGCAGGCGAAGTAGCAAAAGATGTCGGATACATAGCACTGGCTGATGAGGTATATCAGCAACAATTAGATAAGTTCAACACTTTTGTAAAACAACATCAGCAGGCTAACCACATGCCAGAAAACAAGTAACTGCCAATTCCAAGTTGAATAAAAATTGTTCTTTATGCGAAAAGTCCGGGAAGCATTGATTGAAAGAACCTTGTCTCTAAGTGCATTAATAACCATTGGTGTTACTGCCGGCATCATATTGGTATTGTCCTTTCAGACCGTAGCATTCTTTAAAACCGTATCTTTTATCGAATTTTTTACCGATACAAAATGGACACCTTTATTTGCCGATAAGCATTTTGGTATTTTACCACTGTTGGCTGGTACGTTTTTAACCTCTTTAATCGCCATCACTTTCGCCGTTCCTGTTGGTTTGTCCATTAGTATTTACCTGAGTGAATATGCTCCAAGAAGTTTTCGAAAATCTATCAAACCCGCGTTAGAATTACTAGCCGCAGTGCCCACCGTAGTCTATGGATTTTTTGCATTAACCGTAGTGACCCCGTTTTTACAATCTTTCATTCCAGGACTCTCAGGATTTAACTCCCTATCAGCAGGTTTAGTTATGGGCATAATGATCGTTCCTTATATCTCGTCCTTAAGTGAAGATGCCCTACATGCCGTTCCTGATTCTTTGCGGGAAGCTGCTTATGGGATGGGCTCTACGCGGCTCCAAAGTGCCTTCAATGTGGTTGTTCCATCGGCGTCTTCCGGCATTGTAGTCTCTGTAATATTGGCTATTTCAAGGGCGATCGGAGAAACAATGATTGTTGCCATTGCTGCAGGCCAGCGCCCTGTTTTAACCCTGGATCCCACCGTTCCCATTGAAACGATCACGACTTATATAGTCCAGGTTAGCCTCGGGGATGTTTCCCATGACGCTCTGGAGTACAAAACTATTTTTGCTGCCGGAATCACCTTGTTTGTCTTTACTTTTTTATTGAATACGATTAGTTATCGCATCCGAAAAAGATTTCAGAAAAAATTATGAACAGTCTGCATTTAAATAGAATAAAAGATAACTTATTTAAGGTTTGGGGTATCGCCTGTACTTTTCTGGGTTTGGTATTGTTGGCTATCTTTATCGGTTCAATTTTTTTAGATGGCTTACAGCGTATTGACTGGTCTTTTATTACAGATTTACCGTCTCGTTTCGCGGAAAAGGGCGGTATTTATACTGCCCTAATGGGAAGTTTATGGATATTGGTACTTACCATGTTTATTTCTCTGCCCCTTGGGGTTACAGCAGCAATTTACCTGGAAGAATATGCAAAGAAGACCAGGTGGGCCTCCTTGCTGGAAGTGAATATTTCAAATTTAGCGGGCGTCCCTTCTATTATATATGGTTTGCTGGGGTTGGAAATATTTGTACGTATTATGGAAATGGGCGCCAGTGTCCTGGCAGGAAGTTTTACATTGGCACTGTTGATCCTGCCCATAGTCATAGTAGCCACCAGGGAAGCCATAAAGGCGGTTCCCAAGTCTGTAAGAGACGCCTCCTATGCTTTGGGAGCCTCCAAATGGCAAACCGTCTGGCATCAATTGCTACCTGCCTCAGCAGGAGGTATATTAACCGGTATTATCCTGGCCTTATCGCGTGCCGTAGGGGAAACAGCACCGCTGATCGTAGTGGGGGCGCTTGCATATGTACCTTTTGCCCCCGAAACACCCATGGATCGCTTCACAGTGTTGCCCATACAGATATTTAACTGGATATCCCGCCCGCAGCAAGGTTTTGTAATAAATGCTGCGGCGGCTATCATTATTTTATTGTTGATCACTTTTATAATGAATGGAATAGCTGTCTATTTTAGAAATAAATGGCAAAAAAAGCTGGGTTAATAACTTATTTAGTTTTTGAATTATTATGGAACACGTAATGGAATATAAGGCCGAAAAAAAGGTTAAACCTATAACAAAACTTGAAGCCAAGAACACGCATGTGTGGTATGGCGATTTTAGAGCCATTAAAGCAGTTAACATGGCCATCAAAGAAAATAGTGTAACCGCATTTATAGGACCTTCAGGCTGTGGTAAGTCTACTTTTCTCCGGCTATTCAACCGAATGAACGATTACATTGACAGCTTTCGGATGGAAGGGGAAGTTTTAATAGATGGAGAAAATATTCATCATAAAAAAGTAAGCGTAGAGCAACTGAGAAAACAGGTAGGGATGGTTTTTCAGAAACCCAATCCTTTTCCAAAATCGATATTCGAGAACGTAGCTTACGGACTAAAGATACAAGGGCTGAAAAATAAAAAGTTTCTGGCTGAACGTGTAATGTCTTCCTTAAAAAAGGTGGCGCTATGGGATGAGGTTAAAGATGACCTGGATAAATCGGCGCAGGCACTCTCCGGCGGACAACAACAACGCCTGTGTATCGCAAGAACACTTGCAGTGGAACCTACGATTATTCTGATGGATGAACCTACGTCTGCATTAGATCCCATTTCTACGGCAAAAATCGAGGAGCTGATTCATAGCCTTTCCAAAAGTTACACCATAGTTATTGTGACACACAACATGCAACAAGCGAGCAGGGTGAGCGATTACACCGCTTTTTTTTATATGGGAGAACTTATAGAATACAATAAGACCAAAAGAATATTTACCAATCCTGAACATGCCCGGACCGAAAATTATATTACGGGACGATTTGGATAACCTTTTTTACTAAGTATAAAAATCTATTGTGATGAAAGATACACGCGAATATCGTAACGCTTTGAATCAGTCCGGGCTGGAAATGCTGGAGCTATGTAAACAACAAATGTTAAAGTCAAAAATAGCCTTCCTAAACCACGATAGTGAGCTGGCTGAAGAGGTGTTACACATGGAAAACCGGGTGAATGCACTGGACATAAAAATAGATAAAGATTGTGAGCGGTTCATAGCGCTCCACACGCCAGTAGCAAGCGATTTAAGGTTTGTACTGGCACTTAGAAAAATAAACTTTGATTTGGAACGCGTTGGTGATCATGCATACGGCATTTCCAAATATATTGTAGAAATGAACACTCCAATAGACAAAACGCTTTTTGCCCAGCTGCGCTTTGAAGAAATGTATGATGTGGCTCTTTGCATGCTCAAAAACATTACGGACGCCTATGTCAATGAAGATACCACTAAAGCGAGAAAAACATTTAAGCACGATAAACTACTCAATACCATCAACATGGAGGCCTTTAGAATCATTTCAATGGAGGTCAAAAAAAACCCTGAATTAATTGATCAGTATTTATTGTTGTTTTCCGTAATTAAAAAGACCGAACGTATCGGCGACTTGATTTCTAACATTGCCGAAGAGATTATTTTTTACCGGGAAGCAGAAGTATTAAAGCACCGGCATGATAAAAAGCTCCCGTAGAGATTATTTGTCTTCAGATTTGTCGTCTTTGCCTAACTTTTCTTTCAAAAATTGCTGGGCGCGCTTTAAAAAATTCCCTCCTTTATCTTTTTTATCGCGGTCTTTGCCTTCTTTGAGCCGTTCTCCGGTCTTTTTTAAAGATTTGATATTCTCTTCTGTTTTTTTATCTACGCCTACGATTACTTTCACGCCACTGAAAATGGACTTCCACATTAAATTGAAAATAGAGCGGTAAGGATCCCTTTGATAAGCGACTTTGGTTTGCTGAATAGCCAGACTATCATAAAGGTTATTATCTTTTAACAGCAACAGGTTAGCCGCTAAAGAAATCAGCCCCTTCTTTTTCAGATCTCCTGTTTCATTCTTAGACAAAACAGAGATACTGAGTCGGTCATACTTTAAGGCGATCGACCCATACGCTCCGCTGTTGTCGGCATTAAAATTATAATCTAGGGAATGGATCCGACCAGACTTAATTTTCACCAGCCCTAATGGACGCGTAGCCGGATTTAAAACGGTAGCATTGAGAAAGTCAAGATGACCGTTATAGCTAAAAAGATTGTCAGGATCTATGAGATTAAAACTAAAAAGTGCATGCATTTTCCCATGGTCCATAAAAAGCGCATGTAAGTCTGCCTTGCAAAATTTATTCTTCTGAAGTTGAACGGAATCATTGGTAATATTTCGGATGGTCCCGTAAATATCATTAAAAGTTACATACCCTATGCGTCCGGAATTTGGATTAAACTCACGGTATTTGATCGTTACATTTTTCAGCTTCAGCGTATCTATTAATACATTCGCTGTAATGTTGTTTAATGCATCTCTTAATAAAGGTTTTTCTACCGGTTTGATGGCTAAACCCCTGTTCAGGTAAATATCCGCGTTGCTGTGAAGCAGTGTAATCTTTTTGACATACCATTTTTTTTCTTGCAGTTCTTCAAGCGTAAGCCCTTCCAACAGCAGGCTATCTGTGGAAAACTCAAACAGGTTTTTTCTGTACTGCTGAAGCCGATCAAACTCCTGTTCGTTTATCCTCGGCGTTACCTTTAAATCTTTAATGATCATCTTTTCTTCCATCACGGAAAACCCGATACCCTTTGTGGAAATTTTATATAAACTGTCTGAGGTATAAAAAAGGCTTTCGTCCAAATGAAACCAGATGTCCTTGGAAAATAGAAAGCGCGTGGAATCCCGTAGCGTAGAAGAATCAATCCGGATATCCCGGAAAACCAATTCCATATTTTTCAGTTTGACATCACCCGCCTCCGGTTTCAGCTTGTTTCTATAAAGCAGTGAGATATTATGTAAGCCAATGTGATCAATTTGGATGGAGTTCAACGGGCCGGCCGTAAGGTCAAATAAGGCCTGCCGGATGTTTTCTTTGCTGCTGCCTTCAGGATTCTCTTCATGATAAATAGCTACCTTGGGGTTTTCAGCTTTTACTACGCCTATCTTTACCTTCTTATTAAAAACCAGCGACCATAAATTCATCCGTCTCAACTGAAATTCACCCACAGAGATGTCGAATAAGTTAGACGGCGCCCGATGCTCCTGTTTTAAGCGATTATAGGTATTGGTGTCGGGAATCAGATGAAAAGAATCAAGGGTAAACTGTCCTAAAACAGGATTGAGGTGTACCTCGGAAAAAGTCACCCTGTAGAGACTGTCTGTAGCAAAATAGACCTGCTTTTTCAGCCTTTCAGACAGCAAAGGCTTATAGTGCCTTACAAATAACCATCCGCTGACAATTAACAGCAGAAGGAGCACGATAATAAGCCAGACATACCGCTTATAATGGCGCTTTACATGGGACAGGTATCTTTTCTTCATGAACAGGGTTTCAGTGTTTTCAAAACGCCTACTAAACTACGGAAGAAAATTTACAAAGAGCCAATTCTTTTCAAATTCATACATTCTCCTGTAAATAAGATGATAGGTCTCGTTGTGCTGGAAATGAATAAAACAAATTTTCTCCTTTGCGCATATAGCGACAATGCTTTGTTCTTACTTGTCAATTCGGGCAGTTTGAGAGACGAAGATATACTTCGAAATGTACACGGCTACTATTTCGGAGCGTGCCACTTTCCTCTTTGGTTCAGGAAATATTCCGCTCCTTTTTCCTCATATTCATAATTTTATGTCATTATCCCACAGATAAGCTTTGCCATTTTTCTGGCAATAGCGACTATAGCCTTCCTGGCAGGCAGGTGTTTTCTCAGATATAAATCTGGGCGCTCCAGTATCCATCCTTTTTTATGGCATCAAGGATCTTATTATGGAAAGTGCCGGTATTTATTGGGTATATTATAGACAAACAGTTTGCCTGCTAGAACAAACCATGCTTGTCATTATATCGAAAAATTACCAGAATGCCTTTGATCTGTTGTTAAACATTCTGGGTATTGGACAGCAGGGGGCCTGTACCATAATTGCAGAAATAGGGGTCAGGTAGGCAGTTTTCCAATGGGGATCACTTTACCAGTTGGACAGGGCTGGTGCCGAAAAATCGTCAAAGCGCTAAAAAGGGGTACGCCCGACATGCCACAAAGGGTAACAAATACCTACAAGCAGTGCTTATACAAATTACCTGGGGAGCGGTAAGAAAATGGCCAATATCGTTTCATAAATTCCTGATTCTCAATGTCATAGTCCCAAAATTCCGACTAACAGCATGTGGCCCAACACCCGGATAACAGGACTTGATAACGTCTTTATGCATGTCTATTCCACATGCTTTTTGTATCTTTACTTCAAATGAAAATGGCTGTGACATGATGTTTTTTTGTTCAACATAAAGGTCGTCATGTTGCTCTATTTTCATATATTCTTTATGTGTAAATTTTAATGTACGTTTGAGTCATGATAAATACAACTTCTACAGCAAACAAATCGCAACATTTTTTGGACCTCGAAAGCAGCTATGGCGCCCATAATTACCACCCCCTGCCGGTCGTGCTTTCAAAAGGCGAAGGCGTTCATGTCTGGGATGTGGAAGGAAAGCAGTATTACGATTTTCTTTCCGCTTATTCAGCCGTTAACCAGGGGCATTGTCATCCTGAAATCATCGCAGCATTCACCAAGCAGGCCCGAAAGTTGACGCTGACTTCCCGGGCCTTTCATAACGACCAGTTGGGGGAATTTTGCCAGTATATTACCCGGCTATTCGATTACGACAAGGTACTCCCGATGAACTCCGGCGCGGAAGCTGTGGAAACTGCTTTGAAACTCTGCCGAAAATGGGCTTATCAAGTAAAAGGGATACCGGAAAACAAAGCCAAAATACTGGTCTGTGAAAACAATTTTCATGGACGAACCATTACCATCGTCTCCTATAGTTCCAACTCTTCTGCTAAAAAAGGATATGGTCCTTACACCCCCGGCTTTGAAACCATTCCATATAACGACCTTGCGGCATTGGAAGAAGCACTAAACGACCCCCACGTTGCGGGTTTCTTAGTAGAACCCATTCAGGGAGAAGCCGGCATTTTCGTACCGGATGAGGGGTACCTTTCAAAAGCGGCTCAAAAATGCAGGGAAGCTAACGTGCTGTTCATAGCCGATGAGATTCAAACAGGGCTTTGCCGTACAGGGAAGTTGCTTTGCTGTGATTACGAAGAAGTGCATCCCGACATGGTGATCCTGGGCAAAGCACTGTCGGGAGGAACCATGCCGGTGTCCGCCGTACTTGCCAATGATGAAATCATGCTTACCATACAACCTGGTGAACACGGCTCTACATATGGGGGTAATCCGCTAGCTTGCCGGGTAGCCATCGTCGCCCTGGAAGTACTTCAAAAAGAAAAAATGGCAGAAAACGCCATCAGAATGGGAGATTTTTTCCGGGACGGGGTTAGGGCCATTCAGTCTCCTATCGTCAAAGAAGTGAGGGGCAAAGGATTGTTGAATGCCATTGTCATTGATCATAAAAAAAATAATGCGGCCTGGGACGTTTGCCTCGCCTTACGAGACAAAGGACTCTTGGCCAAGCCCACCCACGGGGATAAAATCCGTTTCGCGCCTCCGCTCATCATTAACAAATCCCAGATTGAAGAATGCATAGCGATCATCAAAGAGAGTTTAAGTACCTTTGAATAAAGATTGAAAAATGAGCCAGCCGAGATTCTTACAAAGCTCTGCTTTTGCAACGGACTTTTTAATTGGTGTGCCAGACGGCATCATGATCCCCTTGGCACTTGCCACAGCATTAAGTACGCTTCATCCTGATCCGGAAATTGTATTGCTGCTCTGTTTGCTGGAGGTAGTCCTTATGGCCGGTCTAATGGGGCTGGCCTCTTATTTTACCATTGTCAACCAGGCGGAAGAAAATGTAGATCTTATCCCGGAAATGCACCGATCTAATCCCAATAAATTTGCTCCTCATTTACAGTTAAAAGAGATCCTGAACAGGCTGGAACTGGGGAAGGATGCCCTGCAAAGAGCCGATTACGAAACAATACAGTACCATAAACACTGGACCAGGTTATTGGAAGATTTTGGAATAGGCGCACCGCTTCCCGACTTTGCCAAAGCAAGAAAAAGCGGAATCATGGTTAGCCTGTCCTTTTTGGCCGGCGGGCTTTTAACTGTTATTCCTTACTTGTTTGTAAAACAGGCGATGGTTGGATTTCAATATGCGCTTGCTTTGTCGCTAGCCGGATTGATCTGCGTGAGTATTTTTAAGGCCGCTTATACCGGTATCAATGCATGGAAAGAATCGCTCAGGCTGGTGATAACCTGCCTTGTCACAACAGGAGCTGCTTTTCTTATCTTTTACTTCTTTAAATAAACAGATCTCTGGTTGCATCAAACTCTTCCTTTTTCCCCACCTGCCGACTCTTAAAAAAGAGATAGGCAACAAAGCCAATTGCTCCCGTCAAAAGCACCAAAAGCGTATATATAACCCATGCATTCATAACGGTTTTTACTTTCATAAGGCATAAAATCTGTGCCAGACTCGTGAGTTGCGTAAATATTAAACATTATTTCACATCTCCATTGTATATAAGACATCTCTAAAGAATGAAACGTTGCATCCGGAAAGAAAAATTAATTGTGCTAAAGAAATGCTCAGGAACGGATTGCAACAACCGGATCCAACTTGGAGGCAGAAATAGCGGGTATTAGCCCCGCAACAATACCGGTGATCACAGAAATAAAGATTCCGACAAGAATAATACCTGCGGTCATATATACTTTAAAAAACACAGAGGATGAAATAGCCTGTGTAACCCCATAAACCAACAGCATGCCTATGACCCCTCCTATCAGGCAGAGTATAACCGCTTCTATAAGAAATTCCTGCAGAATAACCGAGCGTTTGGCACCGATCGCTTTTTTTAAGCCAATGATGTTGGTGCGTTCTTTGACCGTAACAAACATGATGTTGGCAATACCAAAAGCCCCTACCAGTAATGCGAAAAAACCGATAAACATGCCTCCAATGTTAAGTTTACCGAATATTTGCTCTGTAGACTTAGCCATCATGCTCATTTCATTTAACGCGAAGTTATCCTTTTCCGTAGGCTCCAGGTGACGAATAGCCCGCATGGTTCCCCGCACTTCCTCTTTTAGGGCGGCTACGCTTACGCCTTGTTGGGGTTTCACCATGATGAAAGGATCAATCCCCTGTTCTTTATCACTGACGATTTTCAATGCCGCGTTGTAGGGAAGCAATACGCCGTTATCGTAATCAAATCCACCTATAAGATTGTTTCCATAAGATTCAAGCACGCCGATAACCGTAAACCGCATGCCTTCCAGGGTGACTTGCTTTTGCAGGGCCTGCTGGGCAGAAGTAAAAAGACCCTGCCAGATATTGGCTCCCAATATTATAGTCATGCTGTTGCCGGTTGTTTCCGCATTGCTAAAAAAACGGCCAGCTGCAATATTGAGGTTTTGTATCTCATCGAATTCCGCGGTCATGCCAAACATCGTCGCCCCTTTCATGTAGGCGTCCCCGTACTCAACAGTTTTATCAGAGGCATCATACACATAAGCCATGGCTCCGGCATTGGGGATCCGTTCTTTCAGTTGCCGAAACTCTTCGTACTTGGCATGCGGACGTTGGACATATTCCCACCAGTTTCCTCCTGCCCCACCCCATGGCCACCTTTGTATAAAAATCACATCATTGCCCAATGCAGACATTTCCTGCCGGACATTCATCTCTAGGCTTTTAGTGAGCGTGAAAACGGACACCACACAAAAAATTCCAATGGTTACCCCGAGAAGCGACAAGAAAGTACGCACTTTATTGGTGCGCAATTCCTGCAACGCCATCAAAAAACTATATTTAAAAATCGTTAGGGTACGGATCATTGTACAAATTTACCGATTTTTGAATTCATACAGGTCGGTCCGCCGGTCTTTTAAATTTTTGACACTGCCCAGTTCGTGCAATTCTTTAAGCAGGATTAAATCCACATCTGCCACTACGATTGTTTCCGTGTTGGGCGTAGCCTCTGCTTTCACGCCATTAACAGGGAAGGAAAAATCAGAAGGCGTAAAAACTGCAGATTGTGAAAACTGCAGGTCCATGTTATTGACCTTTGGCAGGTTTCCTACGTTTCCCGATATGGCTACATAACACTCGTTTTCTATAGCCCTGGCCTTGGCACAATACCGAACACGGTTATAGCCGTTTTGCGTGTCGGTCATAAAAGGGACAAATAAAATGTCCATTCCCTGCAAAGCCAGCAGGCGGGAAGCCTCCGGAAATTCAATATCATAGCAGATTTGGATACCTATACGCCCACAGTCGGTATCAAAGACCCTTATTTCGTCCCCGCCTTTCATGGCCCAATCTGTAACCTCCGCGGGAGTTTGGTGCACTTTCCGGTAGCTGTCCGTAGAACCGTCCCTCCGGCATAAAAAACAAACATTGTACAGTTCATTATCTTCAATTACCGGCATACTGCCGGCGATAATATTTACGTTATAATCCACCGCAAATCGGCGACATTTTTCAAATATCGTGTCGGTATACTTAGCCAATTCCCGGATGGCTTCCGCGGGACTCATGTTGTCAAACTCTCCCATAAGCGGTGCATTGAATAATTCAGGAAACAGAATGAAATCAGAATTATAATCACTTACGGCATCTACGAAATATTCTACCTGCTGGATAAATCCGTGCAGGTTGTAAGGACGCATCTGCCATTGTACCAACCCGATGCGCACCGTTGATTTCATCTGACGGATGGGATTTTCCTCATTTTCTTCATAATAAATATTGTCCCACTGCAAAAGACTGGCATAGCCCTTAGATTGGTGATCTACCGGAAGATAATTTTTTAATATCTTCTTCACATGAAAATCATTGGACAACTGGAAGGTAAGGGAAGGATCAAAGATTTCCCTGGACTTGACTTTCTCCAGGTATTGCCTGGGAGTTAATTGCTTGGCATACTTTTCATAGTTGGGCAGCCGTCCGCCGGCTACGATGGCTCTTAAGCCCAAATTCTCACACAAGCTTTTACGCGCGTCATACAATCTTCTGGCCAATCGCTTCCCCCGGTAACGGGGATCAATAAAAACTTCAATACCATAAAGGGTATCCCCCTTGATGTCGTGCGTGTTGAAAGTGAAATTTCCTGTGATTTGTTCAAAGGTATGCGTATCCCCAAAGCGGGAATAGCGTACAATCAATGAAAGGGCGCATCCAACCACTTTATTATTCACGGCTACACAAATCTGTCCTTCGGGAAAAACCTGTATAAGTTTGCGTAAATCATCCTCTGTCCACCGCATCTTATCATTTTCTTTATAAACCGCGGCCATGGCTTCTTTCAAGCTGCGATAGTCTTCCACCGTGAGGTTGCGAACTTCAATTGTTTCAATTTGTTCCATATTAACCAATCTATAATGGCAAAATTATTGCAATCATTACGAATTAACATTTTTTTTCACAAAAAACCCCAACAGACAGGCCTATTTTTTCGTTTATATCGTATAGAACAGCTTGAAGAAGCTAAAGGTCAACGATTTATACATAAATTAAACTAAAAACAACATGAAAAACCTTATGCTAACAGTTACCGGATGCCTGATGGGTGTTTTTCTTTTAGCGGGGTGTGCCAAGAACCCGCTGAATAATATGACCCAGGAGGAAAGCCGGATTTATATTACCCAAAAGGACAGTACCGCCGACTTCTCAGCTTACAAGACTTTTGATATCGTCGATTCCGTAGCCGTGATTACCAATGAGGGAGAAAAAAGAGAGTTGACAGATGGCGATGCCAAACTTATCCAATTAATTACTGAACACCTTCAGGCGCGTGGATATGTTTTGGTTGATTCCGATGCGGACCCCGACCTGGGAATCAACGTCACCCGGATTTCGCAAACCTTCCTAAACGTGGTTCCCTATCCTTACAATTATTGGGGGTACCCGGGCTACTATAATCCGGGATTCTGGGGATACCCGGGATATAATTATTATTTCCCGCCTTCCTTTGGCTATTATCCACCTCGGTTCAGGTATTACAGCACCCGTTCCGACATGATGGTTATTGACATGATCGACCTTAAGAACGCAGATAAAGATAAAAAACTGGAAGGAATCTGGAACGCATCACTTAAAGGAGAAGGCGTATTAAACCCGGGAAATTACGATTCTGAAATTCAGGCAATATTCGATCAGTCTTCTTATTTGAAAACCAGTTAAAATAAAAATAGTACGATGAAACATATTTGGAAAATAGGATTAACTATATTTTTAGTTGTAGCGGCTTTAAGTGCGAATGCACAGATCTGGGCTCCCTATCCACATAATCGACATTGGAACCAGGACCGGGACCGCATCGGCCGGAACGGAGAAATACAAAAAGACCGATACGTGCGCAGGAATAACGGCCCTACCAAACTGCATATCAACCTTGATTATGCAGTCACACAGCCATTTGGCGGATTGAAAGATTATGCCGATAATACCAGCTTTAATGGTTGGCACGCGTCCCTGCTTTATCAGGTAAGTCCTAAATGGATGATTGGTTTGGGATCAGGATTCTATGATTATTACGAACGGATTCCAAGAAAGGTGTATGAGAATAAAAACGGTGCTATCTCGGCTGTACAAACCCATACCATGCAATTAATACCTATTCAGCCAACGGTATTGTATTTTCCGGGTGATAAAAAAGGAAGCGTCAAACCTTATGTCGGTCTGGGTATAGGTATAACAGATGTAGTATATAAAAACTACTGGGGAGAGTTTTTGGAAAAGGATAACAATATTGCCTTTAGCGCCAGCCCTGTGGTGGGCATTCGTATTCCTTTCAGCCAAACCTCTCCACTGCAGTTTAACGCCAATTTACGGTATAACTTTATCTCCTATAAAAAGCACGACATAGGCACGATTCATACCTTGGGTGCCAATGTGGGGTTATCTATCAATATTCGTTAAATAGGTTGACCCGATTGTTAGTAACAATTGTTCAGGCCCTATGTAGAAAGCAGGTTGCCATATTGCAAGCTGCTTTCTTTTATCTTCCGACACAGGTTGTTATTCACAACAGTTTCTCAGCTATTTCCTGCCAATTATTTACTCTTTCATAAGCCGTTTCAAATAAATTATGATTAGCCGTGTATAAAATTTTACGGCCCTTGAAATACTTAAAGTTCCGGCTGCGGTCATCAATCATGATGTCCGTTTGTATAATATATTTCAAACCACAAAGGTGAATTTGTTGCCATGAAATAAAAGGCAATTTTTCTGAAATCCAGTCAAACTTATCTTTAAGGGAATTAGGAAATTCCATGGCGGCAGATACAAGATAAAGCTCATATTTTCCATTAAGATCTTTCAATACTTTATCCGCGTCCTTCATCAACTCCAAATCCCGAAAAAATCCCGGTTCATTTAAAAATTGATAAAAAACAGACAGATGCTCAACAGGGATAGCTTCTTTCAGGTCCCTTCCTTTAATCTCATCATCCATCCAGGTTTGACCATATTTCCTTTGATAAATCATTTTTAACTTCTTGGCCACATCTGCAAGAACTTCATCCATATCTACTGCTAGTGTTTCCATTATTCCTATTTTTTTGTTTTCAGTTTCTACTTAACATTAAAAAAAACCCCAACCGTCTTTCAACAAATTGGGGCTTTACACCAAAACCTAATCT
>CAYXRN010000076.1:0-10824 GCA_964467635.1 uncultured Chitinophagaceae bacterium
AGTTTATGGGCAATACGAGCATTATTAATTCCCTGCATATTCATTGTAAATACGATCCTGCATGATTTGGGGAGTTGACGGACTCCCTGATCTCTTTGCGCCTTAAATTCTTGCTCAGAAAGCCAGGCTGACACAGTGTCCTCTCCCGCTAACAAAGTGTGACTCAACCAATTTTCATATTTCCTCCGCCGTTTGATACGGGCCAAATGCATAATAACTTGGTACTTAACCGCAACTGATAAGTAAGTTTTTAAAGAGTGAGAAAGCGTGAGATCCTTACGCCGTTCCCAAAGACTTATAAAGATGTCCTGAACGATTCCCTCTGCTTCCATTTCACTTCCAAGGCGATGATAAGCCACTGCAAAAAGTGTATTCCAATATCTATTATAGATCTCCGTAAATGCTACCCTATCATCGTCTTTAAGGCGTGGTAACAACTGCTCATCTGTATGCGAATTATATGAGCTCATATTGAGATTTAAATAGACTTAAATGACCCTGTGCAAGACAAAGCTAATAAAAAAATATTATTATATACCCATGCAACAGAAATCACACAAAGGTTACAGGTGTTCTCCACCTAAGGGAACAGTCTGTTAGCTAGTAGTACGTGTATCACCTATCTATCCTTCAGAAGAAAAGGCTTCTTTTGAGTCGCTACCAGGTGCCGGTGACCGTCATGGTCCGCCGTAGACGCCACTGCGCTGCCCTTCACAGGAAGTCAATTCTTTCCTTAACCGTGCCTGCCCACCTGAAGACGGCCGGGTTACTACACCAAAAGAAAACTGTCCAACGAAACAATCACATATCAACGTCCTCTGACAACTACCTGCTTTAAAACTCCTAAAAATTACCAGAGAATGACGTAAAATTCCTCGTTGTATTGTATCTTTATGCAAATTCTTTTATCAACAGCCTTATGGATAAGAAGAATTGCCATACTGACTTTTCTATTGAGGCGCTGAAGACAGGCAACCAGTCCGCCTTTGAAATGGTATTCAGACGGTTTTACAAGCCGCTGTGTTTCTTTGCAGAGCGAATGGTAAAGGATTTACCTGCGGCTGAAGATATAGCTGAAAATTCTTTTATAAAGCTTTGGAACAACCTCGATAAAATAGAAGATTTTAATCATGTGAAATATTTTCTTTATAAAGTTGCCCGAAATGCCTGCCTGGATCACATAAAGGTAAGCCAGAGAACAGACCTTCGCGAAAGATTATTCACTGAACATCTAAAAGACGATGAGAACAATTTCTTTAATGAACTCATTCGTGCAGAGGTCATGGGCGAACTGCATCAAGCCATCAAACTTCTGCCCAGACAATGCGGGAAAATAATGAGCCTGAGTTATATTGACGGGCTTAAAAACCCAAAGATTGCCGAACAATTAAACATATCGATACAAACGGTGAAAAACCAAAAGAGCCGCGGCATAAAACTATTACAAAGTCAATTTTCTAAATATTCTACCTTTCTGATTATTATATTGGTATATATTTCATTAATATAATACTTACATTTTAAAAAAACTGGAAGACCAAACAGGTACCTTTTCCATTGCCTGTCGTAATAGACAGAAAGGAACATATTGTTTTCATGCACAAGGATAAAATCAAGCAATCCAGCCGCATTATCGAGCTGATTATCAAGCATCATCATCATAACCTCACTCCCCTTGAAGAAAAAGAATTGAAAAAATGGATTAACAAGGATCCATCCAACGAGCAATTATTTAAAGAATTAACGGACGAGGCTTATCAGCATGTTGTATTGAATCAGATGGACCGCTATGATGAAGAGCAGGCGTTGGCTAAAATAATGAGACAGGCGAAGTTCAGTCCGTATGCGACTGCTGATCAGACACCGGGGCCGCATTGGCGACGGATGGCAGTGGCGGCTGCAATAGCTGTCCTTCTCGCGGGCGTACTGTTTACGTTACTTTTTACTTCCCCGCAGCCGGAGGTAACAAAAGAAAAGGTGGCAAGGAATGAAAATGATATTTCCCCGGGAGGAAATAAAGCTATTTTAACATTAGGGAATGGCAGTACCATCATCCTCGATAGTTTACAAACCGGCCAAATGACGCATTTAGGAAACAGCAGGCTCACAAAAGTCGACAGCGGGTTACTGGTGTATAGGCCCTCAACCGACAACAAGCAAAAGATCCAGTACAACACATTAACCACCCCGCGCGGGGGCCAATTTCAATTGGTGCTTCCGGATGGAACAAAGGTGTGGCTCAATGCGGCGTCCTCTATTCGTTTTCCCAATGTATTCGCCGGAAAAGCCAGGGTAGTCGAAGTTACGGGGGAGGCTTATTTCGAGGTAGCTCCAGTTGCGGACATGCCTTTTAAGGTTAAAACGGGGCACACGGAAATCAACGTACTGGGAACCCATTTTAATGTCAGTGCTTATAAGGACGAGGCCGCTATCAAGGTTACCCTATTGGAAGGGGCTGTAAAGGTATCTCAACTTGCTGCCCACCACTCACAACTGGTTCATCCGGGAGAGCAGGTACAGGTAGATCAGTCTGGAGCCATCAAATTAATTAAAAATGCGGACATAAGCCGGGCGATTGCCTGGAAAGAAGGACGCTTTGAGTTCCATGGCAACATTCGTGAAATTATGAAAAAAATTGCCCGCTGGTATGACGTCGAAGTTACCTACGAGGGTAATGTAACCGAAGAGGCCTTCGGCGGGGTCATTTCTAAATATAAAAAGGTATCCAAGGTATTAAAAATGCTTGAGTTAACCGGAAGCATCCACTTTAGCATAGAACAAGGCGATGCATCCGGTGAATATCAAGGAAAGATTATTGTAAAGCCCTAAAGTTTATAAAAGCCAGAAGCAATGCGACTGCCTCTGGCTAAAACCGTTCAGGCGTTTAACGAACAATTTGGAGAAATGTTATTAACAAACCTAAACCATACAAAGATATGAAATTATTTTTAAGGTACTTACTCAGCCTCGGTTTCCAAACCGGATCAGATATGAAGGCGAAAAAGCAGATCATTATGCGGATCAAACTAATTACTCTCCTTTTGCTTATCGGCTGCTTGCAGGTTTCTGCCCGGGGATACGGACAACAGGTAACGCTGCAGGTTAGAGACGCTTCTTTAAGAGAAATATTCCAATCCATCCGCAGTCAAACAGGCTATTATTTCGTGTACAACCTGAAAGTGATGAAAAAGGCGCGCCCCGTAGATCTAAACGTCACCAATGTCTCGATTGATAACGCGCTCGATCTATGCTTCAAAAACCAACCGCTCACCTACACGATTTTAGATAAAACCATCATTGTAAAGCCCAAACCGGCGCAATCAACACCTTCGCGCGCCGATACCACGCTCCAGGTCCAGGGTAAAGTGACCGACGAAAAGGGAACGCCGTTACCCGGAGTAAGTGTAAGTATAAAAGGAACACACATGGGTACGGTGACCAATTCAACCGGAAACTATTCGTTGACCTTATCAGATGGCAACAGCATCCTTGAATTTTCTTTTGTAGGTTATAATAAAAAAGAAATCCCCGTAAACGAACGTACGGAAATTAATGTCACGCTACAGGCCAGCATCTCTTCACTGGATCAATTAGTCGTAGTGGGTTATGGCACGCAGAAAAAAAGTGACCTTACGGGTGCTATCTCCTCATTAAGTGAAAAGGACTTTAGCAAAGG
Organism: uncultured Chitinophagaceae bacterium; assembly: GCA_964467635.1. Taxonomy (GTDB): domain Bacteria; phylum Bacteroidota; class Bacteroidia; order Chitinophagales; family Chitinophagaceae; genus FW021-bin31. The sequence goes on from CAYXRN010000076.1 coordinate 3,677, forward strand.
AGTTGCTTCTTCACCAGATCAATTAATCATGGGTAAGGTTCCGGGAGTCCAGGTGGTACAAAACAGCGCGGAGCCTGGCGGTGGAGTGTCCATCAGTATCCGTGGTGCCAGTTCAATTAACGCAGGCACAGGTCCGTTGTATGTAATAGACGGGCTGCCCATTGATAATGGCCTCGCCGTTGGAGGAGGGGGCAAAGAATATGTAAATACCCGCTCCCCAAGTAATCCTTTAAGTACGATAAATCCGGCGGATATAAAGTCTATTGAAATATTAAAAGACGCGTCTGCGACGGCTATTTACGGGGCGAGAGGAGCAAACGGCGTCATTATTATAACCACTAAGCAGGGCGGACAGGGAAAATTGAACATCAGATATAACGGCTATTTTGGCGTACAAAATGTGGCGCATAAAATCGATCTTTTATCTCCCCAAGAATATAAAACCGTTCTGAACGCCCTTATAGAAGATGGCGCGGCGCCTGAGGAAAATAAGGTGGGGGAAATAATAAACGGGGGAACCGACTGGCAATCCGAAATATTTCAAAAAAACGCCCTCATCCAAAGCCATAACCTTTCCCTAAGCGGTGGAAATGACAAAACCACTTATTATGTTTCTTTGAACTATTTTGACCAGGACGGCGTAGTAAAAAGCTCCTCTTTCAAAAGGTATAGCGCAAGGGTAAACCTCGTAAACCACGCGTCGGATAAACTCGAATTCGGTTTAAATCTAAGTACCAGCTATAGCATAAATGACTACGTCCCCATTGGTTTTGGGATCAATGGCGAGGCGGGGAGCATTTATACCGCTTTGAATTTTGACCCGACATTGCCTGCCAAGGATTCAGCCGGTAATTATACGGTTTCATCATTTTTAGATATGGATAATCCTTTAGCTGAAATTTATGGGAAAAACGCCCTCAAGAATTCTTATCGTACGTACGGAACCGTGTATGGGAAGTACTTCATCCTTCCCAGCCTGAGTTTCAAATTGAATCTGGGGGGAGATGTCTTATCTCAACGAAGAGATGTCTATGTAAGCAGGCTTACCCGGCATGGCAACCCACAAGGTGGGATCGGCAGCATTTTTCAGGGGAAAAAGACCAACTACCTGATAGAAGGGACGCTCACCTACAATAAAACTTTCGGCGACCACCATTTAACCGCTTTATTAGGAGCAACCACACAACGGTTTGTAACCAGCAATACGAATATGGGGGCCAGTACGTTTCCCTCAGATGTTACGCGAACCTATAATATAGGGCTCGGCGACCAGACCACCTATACCATAGGCAGCGGAAAGCGGTCTAACCGGTTGTTATCGTATTTAGGGCGTATCAATTATGCTTTTAAGGATAAATATTTATTTACCGGATCCTTCCGCATAGACGGCTCATCCAGATTTGGCATCAACAACCGATTTGGCTACTTCCCCTCTTTCGCGGCAGCCTGGAAAGTGAGCAAGGAAAAATTCATGTCACGACTGCCTGCTATCAGTAACCTCAAACTACGCGCAAGCTGGGGACAAACAGGCAACCAGGCCATCGGCAACTATGCCGCATTAACCACCTTTTCTGCCGGAGACAAAGCCATATTAGATGATCAGTTGGTGTCCACAACCGTTCCTGCCAGACTGCCAAATCCGGACTTGAAATGGGAAACCACCGCTCAAACGGATATAGGCCTGGACTTTGGCCTTTTTAATGAGCGGATATCCGGAACTATAGATTATTACAACAAGAAGACTTTTAATATGCTGCTGTTGCTGCCGGTTCCCACCTCTACCGGATATACCTCTAAATTATCGAATGTGGGCAGCATCAGAAATTCAGGCTGGGAATTCTCTCTGCATACACGGAACCTGACGGGCCCTTTTAAATGGAATACCAGCATAGACCTCTCCACGCTTAAAAACAAAGTTTTGAGCCTTGGAAGTATTGATCAAATAATTACAGGAGGAGCGGGACAAACCTCCCAGATATTTCTCATTCAACCGGGCGTGCCCCTGTATGCCTTCTACGGGTATAAGATAATCGGCATCTGGCAAAAAGAGGATGATTTCTCAAAAACAACGGATAATGTACACCCGGGTGACCTCAAGTTCGCAGATGTAAATGGAGATGGAACGGTAAACGCGGAAGACCGTGTAACCCTGGGCAATTCTTTCCCCAAGCTAAGCTGGTCGTTTGGCAATACTTTTTCCTATAAGAACTTCCAGTTGGATCTCTTTATTACAGGAAGCCAGGGCGCAAAGATGCTCAACAATAACCTCGTTGACGCTTATTTTCCCGTACAGTTCAGAAGAAACCGCTTTGCTGAACCCTATCTCAACAGGTGGACGGCTGAGCACCCCTCCAATAAATACCCCTCGTTCATTAGTCCTACAGGCCAGGGCGCCAAATTGGTTAATTCTTACACGGTGGAGGATGCTTCTTATGTGAGGCTTAAAACACTGACTCTAAGATATCATTTTAATTTTCAGAGTAAGGTCATCCAGGATGCCAGCGTATATGTAACAGGAGAAAACCTCCTGCTATTAACCGACTATAGTGGTTATGACCCTGCTGTCAATCCCAATGGCAATGTATTCCGGCGGATAGATTTTAACGCCTATCCAACGGCAAGAACATTTATGTTTGGCCTATCTGTTAACTTTTAAAATATCATACAATGAAACTTATAAAGGCATTTTTATATCTCTTCATTATTTTCAGTTTACCAGTACTGGAGTCTTGTAAAAAAATATTGGATGAGCCCCTATATTCTCAACTCGCGCCTGAAAATTTCCTAACTACCGAAGATGGCATTGAATCCGTAATAGATGCGGCGTTTGCAGAAGGATACATAAGCGGCTACCGCGCGCACAATGTTCAAAACATCGAGAACTGGTGTACGGACATCGACTGGGATACCAGGGGCGGAGAACACAGAACCGCGATACAAATGATAAACTTTACCTGGGATGCTTCTATACCCTGGATGTTTAACTCTATGTGGCAGCCCGCATACCGGTGTATAAGAAACGCCAATGTCGTATTAGCTAATGTAGATAAGGCGGAAATCTCTGACGATCAAAAGAGCTTGTATAAAGCCGAAGCCAGGTTCATGAGAGCGCTAAGCTACTATCGCTTATACAACTGGTTTGGGCCGGTGCCCCTACGTAAGAGTCTCTCAGATTCCCTTGCGTTACCGCGTGCTACGGACGAAGAAATGAAGACCTTTATTGAATCGGAATTGAAGGCTGTCATCCCCATTCTTCCCTTTCCGGGCACCGAAAAGAATTATGGGCGGCCCAATCAGGGAGCAGCCATGGCGCTATTGTGTAAATTTTATCTCAATACCAGGCAATGGCAAAAATGTGCTGACATGGCAAAGGAAGTAATGGACTTACAATATTATAAACTGTTCCCTTCCTATGTCGACCTTTTTAAAGTAGAGAATGAAAGAAATAAAGAGTTTATTCTGGTAGATCCGCAAGTAGCCGACGGGGCGGGGAATAACTTTATCAACGGCGTCTTCCCGCCCGAGTTTTATAAAGCCCCCAGCTTAGGGATAACCATGCAAAGCAACTGGAATAACTGGGGAACCCAATACCGGCTTTATGATCATTTCTATAATTCATTTGAACCGGGGGATAAACGCAGAGACCTGATCATCTCGGAGTATATCAATACAAGCGGGGATACCGTCTCCTTGTTAAACGAGGACAATACCCGTTCCTTCAAATATTGGCCAGACCCCAACGCCATCAGCAATGACCATGGCAACGACGTCCCAGAAATCAGGTACGCTGATATATTATTATCCAGGGCGGAGGCCTTGAATGAAATAAACGGCCCCAATCAAAAGTCAGTTGACCTGATTAATGAGGTAAGAAACCGGGCGGGGTTGAGTGACTTAACGGTAGCCAATTTCCCATCAAAAGATTCATTAAATTCCTATCTGGTCAAAGCGCGCGGTTGGGAATTTTATGACGAAGCCGGCATTCGAAGGGAAGACCAAATCAGATTGGGAACTTTTATTTCATCCGCCATTGCCAGAGGGCACACCAATGCTAAACCCTATCGGGTATCGTTCCCGATACCACAGGCTGCAATGGATGCGAATCCCAGGTTGGTACAAAATGAAGGTTATTAACTTTTTATATAAATTCAATAGATTTGATCATAGAATGCGTGAAATTTAATGCCACAAGAAAGTAACCACTGTCGATTTAAATATCCGGACTTTCCCCCTGCTGGAAAACCCGGATCAGGCCATCCGCCAAACCCCATTCGAATAAACAAAAGCGGGGCGCTAATAGACACCACTAAAAAAGCCAAGCCGTTACCGGTTAGCGAGGAGGTGGCTTATGCACACAAGGCAAGTGCCATTGGTGACAAAATCGAGCCGACGTCCAATATTGACAAGTTCGCTGAAAAAGGCGTTACGCTGAACAAATCGTCCGTCACGACCTTCTATTTATCGCCGGGCGCATTTATCTGCAGTTTCGAAAAAACACTTGCACAAGACCGTATCAGGGGCAATCCTCGTAGGCTGCCGAATACCGACATATATTTTCTCTGACGGCTGTGCAGAAGCCTAACCCTTAAACCGTTATAGACAGACGGAAAAGGACATTTTGATAAAACGTGGCATTATGGTCCTTCAGTGCCGGACTATAAAACTTGAAACATTCATTTTAAATATACAGACCTATGCGTGTACTTAGTCTCTTCATTTTTTCCATTTTCCTCGGCTTTTCCTTAAGCAGTTGTTCAAGTTCGGAAGCCAATCAAAACCAGCAAAATACCCGGCCAAACATTGTTTTGATCATGGCGGACGACCTGGGATATTCCGATATCGGCTGTTATGGGGGAGAAATCCATACCCCAAATATTAACTGGCTAGCTGAAAATGGCTTACGTTTTACACAGTTTTACAATACATCCCGCTGTTGTCCCACCAGGGCCTCCTTGCTGACGGGCTTATACAATCAGCAAGCAGGCATTGGCAATATGACGATTGATGAACACCTACCCGGTTATCGGGGTCATTTGACTGAAAATACTGTTACCCTTGCACAGGTACTCAAGAGGGCCGGCTATCATACAGCTATGGCCGGCAAATGGCATGTGTCCAATACTCCCGTTCAGCCTACCAGGAAAGAACAACTTGATTGGTTAAATCACCAGGCCTTCCATCCCTATTTTTCCCCTGTTGAACAATATCCCACGAATAAGGGTTTTGAAAAATTCTATGGCACCATTTGGGGCGTAGTAGATTACTTTGATCCGTTCAGCTTGGTCTATGGGACCAAAGCCGTTAAAGATGTTCCTGATGATTATTACCACACCGATGCCATCAATGATTCGGCAGCAGCTTTCATTCGCCAATTCAGTAAAGATGATAGACCGTTCTTCGTGTATGTAGCTGAAAACGCCCCACACTGGCCGGTGATGGCTTTACCGGAAGATATTGCCAAATATAAAGACACCTATAAAGTGGGGTGGGAAGCCATCCGTAAGGCCCGTTATCAGAAAATGATTAAATTAGGGATTATTGATCCCCAAACTACAAAACTTTCCCGGCGCTGGCATCCCAAATTAAAATGGGAAAACAATCCGGATTCTGTATGGGACGCAAGAGTTATGGCCGTCCATGCTGCTATGGTCGACCGGGTAGACCAGGGGGTTGGCCGCATTATTGAGGCTTTAAAAGAAACCGGGGAAATCAAAAACACCCTGGTTATATTCTTAAGTGATAATGGTGCAAGCGCGGAGATTTGCGCGAATTTCAGACCCGGCTTTGACCGCCCGGGGGAAACGCGTGAGGGTGAAAAGATCATTTATGCCAAGGATAAAAAAGTGATGCCCGGTCCGGAGACCACCTACGCTTCTATTGGACCACGTTGGGCCAATGTAGCCAACACCCCTTACCGATATTGGAAGGCGCAATCTTACGAAGGCGGCGTACATACGCCGATGATCGCATTCTGGCCCGAGGGCATCACGGTTAAAAAAGGAAGCGTTGTTCATGATGTGGTAGGGCATGTCATGGATTTTATGCCCACCTTTGTCCAACTCGCTCACGCGCAATATCCAGAAAAGTTTGATGGCCATGAGATTTCACCCATGGAAGGCATCAGCCTGGCACCCGCATTTAAGGGGAAAGAAATAAAAGGCGACAGAAGGTTATTTAATGCACACCATGGCGGACGCTATGCCCGCGAAGGCAACTGGAAACTGGTTTCTCTGGATAGAGATACGACATGGCGTTTGTATAATCTGAAGGAAGATGGCGCCGAAACAAATAACCTTGTTCACAAATATCCTAAAAAAGTAAATGCCATGGATAGTTTATGGCGCAAATGGGCGCATAAAGTACACGTCTTCCCCAAGCCACAGAAGATGAGATTTTAAGAAAAGGGGATCCGGATCTTCTACCGTATAGCAAACAATCCCTGAAGGGCCGTAGCGGTCATTCAAACAAAACGCCGGATTCCGGGCCAGCGGTCCTTGACACCGAAAAGGACAATAGCTCCGCGTCATGATGCGACACGGCAGAAGAACAACGAAGGAACCAGGGGGGCTGTCATGTGCGTGAAAATTTGTTGCAGGTACAAAAGCCTCATTTGCCGGATTACCAAAAACAAAAGCGAGGGTCGCAGCCCCGCCTTTTCAGCGGACACCAGGGAATCTACAGTTGGCTTTCACCGGGAATAATCCGCCGGAATGATTTGCAAAACCAAAAACACAGCCCGAAGCACCGGAATTTTTTTTAAAGCAGACAGTCCGACAACCGGATAAAAATGCTTTGTAGATAAAAGCTTAACGAATGAATCAAACTGCAAAATATAATTACATGCTATTCCGATGTGAAGGAGGCTGATAATCAAGCTCAGTAACAGGCAGGCGACAAAATTTACAGTCTATGCTACAAATGTAACAGTCCCGGATGCGGTTCATATATACTATTGCTTCCGGTAATTGACCTTTAAAACCCGCACTTATGAGAACAAAAACTATGCACTTCTCCATTTGGAAATCTGTTTTTATCGCAGGAATGCTCCTCTTTCTTTTTCAACCATTGTTTGCCCAAAAAATGATAAAGGGAAAAGTAACCGCCAAAGGCGAACCGCTTGTTGGTGTAAGCATCATCAACAAAAGCAG
>CAYXRN010000076.1:10924-16486 GCA_964467635.1 uncultured Chitinophagaceae bacterium
AAGACATCAACAATGTCAATGCGGGTGCCACCATCAGCACAAAACTAGCCGGCAAATTAAGCGGTCTTTCTTTTCGGCAGGTAGAGGGCCGGCCGGGGTCGGGGGCTAATATCCGCATCCGGAATATGGGTGCTCCTTTATATGTAGTAGACGGTGTCATAGAAAACGCGGGGCGTTTTAACCAATTGGACCCCAATGACATCGCCAGCATTACCGTTTTAAAGGATGCTTCCGCAGCCAGTGTATACGGCGTACAGGCCGGAAACGGTGTGGTAGTGATCACTACAAAAAAAGGCCGCCTCAATACCCCGACTAAAGTAACGATAAACGCGTATACGGGCTGGCAAAACATGACCCGGTATCCCAACGACGTGGTAGACGCTTATCATTGGATGTTGTATGCCGCAGACGCACAAATGAATACAAGCGGGCACACCAATATTACTCCTGAAGAGATCCAGAAATGGAAAGAAGGCACCGAATATGGCTACCAGAGTTTTGATTGGGCAGCAATGATTTTTCGAAAAAACGCGCCACAAACGTCACTCAATGTAAATGTATCCGGAGGGAGCAAGACGACCAATTATTATTTTTCCTTTTCCAGGCTAAAGCAAGCCGCGGCATTCAGGCAATACTCTTTCGACCGTTATAACGTGCAGGCCAATATAGCCACGCGGCTCGGAAAAGCAAAACGCTTAAAGCTAGGGGTGCACTTCAATGGGAAGATTGAGGACAGGGTACAACCGGCTATTAAAGGAGGAGATAAATACTGGCAACCGTTGTTTGCTACTTTACGTAACCGCCCGACCATTCATCCCTACGCCAATAACAATCCCAAGTATTTAAACGATATCGGCCATAATACGACCAATGCCGGCTATTGGAACTTTGCCCATGCCGGCAAAAAACAAGACCGGTGGTGGGCCATGGCTACCAAATTTTCGCTGAATTACAATTTTCCAATCAAGGGGCTTACGGCAACAGCTTTTTATAACTTCACCTTTGAACATCGCCTGCTGGAAAACCATGAAAAGACTTTTGACACCTATACCTACAATCCGGTTGACAGCACCTATACGAAAACGGGGGGAAGCAATAACCCTTATCAGGAACGGAGACGGCAACAAAACCTGAAAGCAAATTTCCTAGCGCGTTTGAACTACAACCGTGCGTTTGACAAGCACCACCTGGGGGTGATGCTCGCGACAAACTGGTATTCCAGGGATGAGATAAACACCCATATGCATTCCGTTCCTCCTGTAAATGAGCTCGATATTTTTCTTTTTAATACCATTGACGACCGTGGATTTCAAGATATCCATCGCCAAAAGGCACGGATAGGCTATATCGGAAGGGTCACCTATAACTACGCGCAAAAATACTACCTGGAACTATCTGGTCGCGCGGACGCTTCCTGGAAATTCCCTCCGGACCACCGCTGGGGTTACTTCCCCGCCGCATCTGTGGGCTGGCGTATTTCAAAAGAACGCTTTTTCACCTCTTTGTTTGGCGAAAACAGCGCGATCAATGACCTGAAGTTCAGGGCTTCTTATGGCCAGCTGGGGAATGATAACATAGGAATAGGAGATTTTGCTTATGTTCCCGGCTACAATTATCCAGCCGGCACGTTCATCAAAAACGGCCAGGCTTATAATACTTCCAGAAACAGGGGCCTGCCCGTAACAAACATCACCTGGTACAAAAGCAAAATGACAAACATAGGGATTGACTTCTACCTCTGGGATGGAAAACTATCCGGCTCTTTTGATTATTTTTACCGGAAAAGGACCGGGCTGCTGGGCCGGAAAACAGACGTACTGATCCCAAAGGAGATAGGCTATGACATCCCCCAGGAAAACCTGAACAGCGACGCGGTTTATGGAGAAGAATTCTCTTTAACCTACACCCATAATAAAGGGAAGGTGCATTATTCCATTTATGCGAATATCAATTACGCCCGCCAAAAGTTCTTGCATTCCTATAAACCCAAGTGGGGCAATTCGTGGGATCACTATCGGAGCTCCAATGAAGAAAGGCTAAAAGGCCTCTTTTGGGGATATGAAGTGGTAGGGCAATTCCAATCGCAGGAACAGATCAATAAATATCCGGTAAATGTTGACGGTTTAGGGAATACCTCCTTACTTCCCGGTGACCTTATTTATAAGGATGTGAACGGGGACGGCCGGATTAATGGCTATGACATGAGGCCCATCGGTTATAACATCGGGGGACAACCTTCCCTGTACGGCGGACTGGGCGTTTCAGTAAGCTGGAATCATTTTGATCTTACCACCAATTTTTCTTTTGCGGGCCTGTATTCATTTCTTAGAAACTGGGAGGCCAGATGGCCTTTTCAAAACGGAGGGAGCCTGCTAAAAGCCTATACCGACCGCTGGCACCGGAAAGACCCATTTGACCTGAACAGCGAATGGATACCGGGCAAAAACCCGCCGCTTCGCTTTAATGACAAGGAACATAGCAACTATAACAAAAATTCCAGTTACTGGCTTATTAACGTAAGATATCTAAGAGCCAGGACATTGGCGCTGGGCTATACCTTGCCCAAACGCTGGACGGACAAGGTGAGTATAGAAAGCGCGAGGGTATACGTCAATGCATACAACCTGTTTACTTTTGACAACATGAAGAAATACGCCAGCTTCCTTGACCCGGAAGTGGCTACTAACAACGGATTAAGGTATCCGCAGAGCAAGTTTGTAAATGTTGGCGTTAACCTATCCTTTTGATCATTAAACAATAAATCGTCATGAAAAAAATAAGTTTTTTATTAATAAGTCTGTTTCTATTAACCATGGGGTGTACCAAAATGCAGGATGACTTCCTGGATAAGGAGCCCACCGATATTTTATTGGATGATCAGGTTTGGGAAAACCCTGATCTGATTGAGTCCGTTTTATACGACCTGTATAATAGAATACCTGACCTGTATTCCTTTGAGAATTACCTGTTCTTTGGTGACTTTGACATCGCATTTAATTCGCGTTTCAAAGACTACCACCGGTATAAAGATCAGAATTGGGGATACGCAAACTGGAACCTTTGGAATTATGGTTACATCAGAGATATTAACCTGTTTATTGAAGGCATACGCCAGGCCGACAAACTGAAAGATCCCGTTCGTAAAGAATTTCTGGCCGAAGCACAATTTCTACGGGCCAATGCGTACTTTAAGCTGGTAAAGAGGATGGGAGGTGTACCGCTGATATTAAAGGTTCTAAAATACGATTTTAGTGGCGATGCCAGTTACTTACGGCACGAGAGAGCCAAAGAATCAGAAGTATATGATTTTATCATTAATGAATTGGATTCGGCGGCCGCTTATTTACCGAAGGATGCCACTATCAAAGCCACCGCCACCTGGGGAGCCGCCTTGGCTATGAAATCCAGGGCCGCCTTGTTCGCTGCCTCTATTGCCAAATATGGGGCCGCTACTCCTTCCGTATCTTTGCCCGGTGATATTGTAGGCATCCCCGAAGAAAAAGCGGAAGGTTATTATCAAATCGCGCTGGAAGCTTCACAAACACTTATCAACAGCCACGAATATTCCCTGTACATGAAGTTTCCCAATGATCTGCAAAAGAATTTTGCGCAGCTGTTCTTAGATAAAAGCAATAACCCGGAGGTGATCTTCGTGAGAGATTATTTGCTGCAAAGCAAAATAAATACCTGGACGACGAACAACCAGCCTCATTCCATGCGCAAGTTTACAGGCAATGTAGGCGTATTAAACCCATCGCTCAATCTCGCCCAATCCTTTGAAAAGCTCGATAACACTTTCGCTCCTTTTGCCACAAAGGACGCAAATGGGAATTTTATCAAATATGATAATATAACGGATATCTTTGCAGGGCGAGACGCCCGCCTCGGTGGAACCATTATTTTACCGGGGAAGGCTTTCCGCGGAGAAAATGTGGACATTTGGGCCGGCTATATTCTTCCTCAGCAAAACTGGCAAATTATTACCGGGGCCACCTTTGGCAAACAAAAAACGTTACCCGGACAATCAAAAGCCACCCAAGTGGTTGGCTTTGACGGGCCCATTGACGGTTTACAATTCGGCACGCAAACGGGATTTTATGTAAGGAAATACATGAACCCCGATCCAGGAGCAAGCTTGCTGAGCCCGGGAAGCGATACCTGGTGGATTCATTATCGCTATGCAGAAGTCTTATTGAATGCGGCAGAAGCGGCATTCGAACTGGGACAAAACGACGTAGCGGCCAAATACTTAAACAAGGTCCGTGCGCGCGCAGGATTTACCACACCCCTACAGCCAGAGGAGATCACCTTTGACCGTATTGTGCATGAAAGAAAAGTGGAATTCGCCTTTGAAGGCCACGAGCTCTGGGATTATAAACGCTGGCGGCTGGCGCATAAAGTCTGGAACGGCAATAAAACCGAGCTGACCAAAACACCTGGTAAAGCCGCCGCGCCCAGCACACGTATCTTCGGATTGTATCCTTATAAAATCTACGATCCCGGCCAACCTGACGACGGGAAATGGATCTTTAAAACGGTAATTCCTAAAGTGGTCACCAGCGCTTCTTTGTTCCGTCTTGGAAATTACTATTCCGCTATTCCACAAGGCGCCATGGCCAATAACCCCAAGCTCATACAAAACCCTAACCAATGATCAAATTAAAAAGCATGAAACCTTATATCATCGCAGTACTTCTTTCTGTGCTCGCATTTACCGCATGTGAAAAAGACAATTATGCCCCGCCTAAGTCCAAATTACATGGCGCCCTGTTATATAAAGGCGATTCCGTTCGTGTCAGCTACAACAATGTGACCTTTCAGCTGTGGCAATCGGGGTTTGGGAAGTTAACGCCCATTAATGTTACCGTTGCTCAGAATGGCTCTTTCTCCGCCTTGTTATTTGACGGCGACTATAAACTCATCATACAACCCGGACAAGGTCCTTTTGTAACGCCTACCAATCCCAAAACAAATTCGGATACCATCTTGGTGACAATGAAAGGCGATCAGACGCTAGACATTGAAGTACTCCCGTATTTTATGATCAGGAACCCGCAGTTTGATTTAAATGACCATACCGTTAACGCAAGCTGCAGCATAGAAAAAGTCCTTACCGACTCCCTGGCAAAAAGCATCGAAAGCATCTCCTTATACATTGGCAAAACAAAATTTGTCGATAAGCGGACCAGCATTGCTACCGCTACAATAAAAGGCGGCGATATTGCTGATCTGAACAAGATCACGCTAAGCAAAAAGATCCCGGAAATGACGCCCACGCAAAACTTTGTCTTTGTCCGCATAGGGCTTAAAATTAACTCCGTGGAAGATATGATCTTCTCTCCGGCAGTGGAGCTGGATTTTTAAAAACGATTTTTTAATTGCTACCTTGGGCCGCTGCACCGCAGGTTCAAGTTGGCATACCTATTTATTTAAAGAGAAATTATAAAATATGACGAATAAGCTTCTCCTTTTTATCGCATTTTTTGGTATTTTATTAAGCAATACCTCCTGTACCCAGCCTGTCAAACATGTCGTTCTGATTTCATTGGATGGTTCCCGTCC
>CAYXRN010000077.1:0-16474 GCA_964467635.1 uncultured Chitinophagaceae bacterium
AATTTCCGTAACTTTACGATGTGAAGAATCGGAAAGAAATAGAATTAGACTTTATCGTAGATGAATTGACAAATTCAATCCGGAATACTATTTCCGGCGATAGCTTTCCGACTGAAGTAGGGAGGTTTACGCACAGTGACTGTAAACAGACAACAAAGAAAAATGGCTGGAATTTTAATTGGAAATCTGAACTTGGTAATGATGTCAAAGAAGTCTATAAACTGACCATCGTGGGGAATACGGATATTATCCAGGGGCTTTTGAGCATTCATAGAGAAACGGATCACATTTTTATGGATCTTCTTGAAAATGCACCTTTCAATATTGGTAAAAGCAAACTTTATGAGGGTGTAGCCGGAAACCTTGTAGCATTTGCCTGCAAGCTTTCTTTTCAATTTGGATTTGAGGGTTTCGTCGCATTTACAGCAAAAACGAGGCTGATAAAACATTATGAGGAAGCATTAGGAGCTTTTCACTTCGGATATAAAAGAATGATCATTCCAACGCATTCAGCCAGAAATTTAGTAGATAAATACTTTAAAACTTAAAGGCTATGGGATTTATAAGAGAACCAAAGGGTGTAGATTTTGTGATAGAAAGCGAACCCCTGACTGACAAGGAAAGGCAAGAAATAAGCAAATTTATTGCCGAATACAAGGCGAAGCACAAAAGGCGAAATTCCTCTAAGCGAGGAATAAAAAAGCGGCAGGAAAGAAGTTCGAATCTATAATTATTATAGAAGGCTAATCTGTTTTCCATGCGTCCGGCAATTCCGGGCAGGCTGTATGTGCGATTTTATGGTGGACAATTTCAATATACAGATTAATCCAAAAAAATCCTGTAAGGCTGCTTCGAGATTTTTTACTTTATGGCTGTTGGTTGTGTGAAGTTGTTCGGTTAGCTCACTTATTTTCTTCTAAATAGTATTGATTTTTTTATCAATTCTTCTACCAGTACTCAATCAATATTAAAGCTCTATACACAAAATAAAATGTATAGAACGTTAATATGGCATAACGAATACAAAATCTGACAAAATATTCTTTCCAACCAAAGTTTCGGAATTGAAAACGATAACATTATATTGACCTTTTTAGTCTGTATGTAGTAATTGAAAAGTCATTTAGTCATTTACGTTTAACAAATCACTCGTTTGATCACCAGGAGTCTCCCGAAAGAAAATCATACTGCCTTCCGTTCTGTCAAAGGAAGGCTCGTAGGTGATGTACCCATATTCAGCCAATTCCTTTATGCGTTTATGGTAAGTACCGGGTGCGGATATCTTGGCTATCTTCATGATATCCCGGCTGAAAGCATAGACGGGACTTCTAAACCCCTGCGCTCTCCAATAGCTAATTAATGCCACATAGATACCGATATGGGTGATACTAATGCGGTAATCCTCCTTAATTGCCGAAAAAAAATCAGCAATGAGGGCCGTTTCTTCCAACTTATCCGCTCTTCCGTTCATGGATGCCCCCTTTTCTTCATTCCCTGTGGATCCATATCACAGCTTTCACACTAAGCTATTTTATTTGCTTTCCGCTTACTTTTTTTCTTTGTTTTTTGAAGGATCTCTCCTTCGCTTTCGCCTGCAACTTGTTGTTCTTTTTTTGTCCCGCTTTTGACTTTTTGGCTTTGTCCCACAGCATGTTGTTCTTTTTCAGGTTGCCTGATATACAGCCGCCGCATATAACCATCATAAATATTAAGGGTTTTAAACTTTGGATTGGCTTCGATAAAGCATTTTTGTCTGTTTCCCTCCTGAAGGACAGTGGCGGACTGCCTGTTACCCTTTTTCAGGGAGGCCAGCAGGTACATCTTTTGTGCTTCCTCCTTCAGTTCTTCTATCGGATGACGGGAAAGTACTTTTTCCAAATCATAACCATAATGCTGATGGTACTGGTTAAACTTATGGTTCCCGTTAGGGGTCCTTCGTCCAAAATCCATCTGTATCCATGCATTATATTGCTGCCCGGCCTTGTTGGTCAAGTCCTTATTTACCGCCCGGCCGCTCATCAGGTTGTAGGCTTCCTTCATGGTGAAGGTATTATCCTTGTTGATGTAAAAAGTTTGTTTCAGCACCTCCGGCTCATATTCTTTTTTGAGCTTCATTTGATAGGCATTGAAAAAATAAAGATCACGCTGGGCGGACTTTTTAAAATACAATGCAGTGGTAACGGCATCTTTTCCAAAACTGTTCTCGTGGGTCAGCGTAAACGCGGGCTGCTGTTTTGCGATTTGTTCTCCTAACATGGCTGCCAGCCCTTCTCCAAAGCCGGTATACTTTACCTGATCTCGCAGGAACTCAAAATTTTTCTGGTTCATCATTTAAATTTTTATTTTTCGATACGGTGGTTACAACAAATGCCTAAAGCGTCATTCAATGCGCTCCATCAACCGGACCAGTTTCTTGTTGCTGATGTCCAGCTCCAGCTGCCTTCCGCCATTTTGCTCAGAAAGCTGTATAACAAAATACTTCTTATCGGGAATCGTGAATTTAGGCAGAGCCACTACAAGTATATGTTTCATACTACCTTTAATGGTTTTTGTATCGTTATAGATAAATAAGGGATTCACCTCAATTTCCTGTGACGCGGTTCTCTTGACTTTTCTTTTATCCCGGATAAAAAAACGCAACCGACCGATGGTATAATTGATAGCAGACCGGTTTTCTATCTTTAGTCGGTAATACATCACCTCCCCATGGATAAAAAGGCCCGTCAGCCGCAAATCCATATCCTGCTTTTTATCATGTCCTCCGCGTACTGTTTCTCTCCGCCCATAAGCCATTTTCGCATAGGTGGTTATCTCCGCGGCGTTTTTGCCGGATGGAAAGAAAATAGCGGAAGTTTCCTTTGACTTCTTATCCGGCTTTCCTTTAAACTTCAGGTTTAATACGGCCGGATGTTCCACATAACGGACCAAAAAGGAATAAAGTTTCCCATCAGCGGTGATCACGGTTAAGTTGGTTTCCGGGAAACCGTGACGCCCGGCCTTCACCTGCAATACATTCTTGGTGCCTTTGGCTTTTTGAGCCAGCACCGCTTTGCTTCCCCGGTCCACACTGATGATGGCATAGGGAAAAACAAGGTGCGTCGTTTTTTCATAAGTAATGGCCAAAGAATAAGGTTCAATGACCTGAGGTCCAACGCCTTTGGTCCCCTGGGCAAACACACCTGCAAAGAATAATAAAAATACCCCCGTTCCTAAAACTGCGCCAATCGTTTTCATCATATTATTTTTTATTCATTTACGCTTACTCCCCTATCTCCTATTGTCTTTTATTTTTGAGCAATACCTCGTAACCGGCTTTAACGGTTACCTTTACCAGCTTTATTTTTTGATGAATCAAGTCCTTTACCGTCGCTATGCCCGCGCCGGCCGCCTGCGCGCTTAAAGAAGGGTTGAGTGCCGTCAGCCCCAGCCCCTGTATGGCGCTACCGGCTGATCGCTTAGCCACCTTCCGGGTAAGGGCGCCCGGCACATAAATCCCTTTCATGCCGTCCAGGTCATATACCGCCAGGGAAACAGGAAACAGCGACCGCTTATACCGGATGCTTTTAATCTCAATATGCAGGCGTTCGCCTGCAAGCGAAGCCTTTCCAAAAACAAAATGTCCTTTGGGAATCAAGACACCATTGATATAGATGTCATCCTTAAGCCTCAGCTTTACGGTCGAGCCATTGATCAGTTCCTGTGTCTCGTGCACAACGGCCCGGATGGCGTTTGGCTGCCGGTCCGCATTACCAGGTCCGTCCAGCGAATAAAAGTGGTTTTCTATTTTAACATCCTGCCCTTTATGAAATCCTGTTCCCAATACAGAAACCGGCACCTGGTCCTTTTGTGCGACTACCACGAACACCTGTCCCCGCTTCGCGCGCGATCTCGACTTTAGCCTTTCCGCCGTCCGTTCAGGATGTTGAATGGCGATGATCTTCTCCAGCATGTCATTCAGTTGTCGCATTTCAGGGTCTTTTCCCGTCGGCTGCCCCATTGTTCGCATCATATGTTCCAGCCGATCGATATCCGAAGCGGATACCATGGTGCTGTTCCCGGTGAAAGCCATCGAATCCACTTGAGGGGCTTCTGGAACAATTACCGGTTTATCGAGTAGGGAATCCAATTGTCCGAGCTTCTTATAGATCCTGGTGACATTGGGATTTTGGTATTTATCCCGGTATAAAATCCCACCCCTTTGTTTATCAGAAGATAAACTGTCCTTTTTATCAACTTCAGCAACATCAGGCAACAGCGCAGATGCATTTCCGGCATAATAGGGATCGTTTTTTATCTGCTTCCGCCTTCTGCTGGAATCCATTTTTGCCAACCGGTAGTAACTCAGTTTATCAAGTCCTTTGTTTTCCAAAAGGGGATCGGGCAGGTCCACATTTAACGTCTGCTGCTGTTCATTGGAAGGACTTCCTGCCGCCTTCCCTCCGCCCAGCGCCCAAAAAATAAGTGTAACAAAAGGCAGTATAAGTAACGGCAGTACCATAAAAAATTTACGCTGCCGTAAAAACCGTTCCGATCGAATTTTTCGCCTGTCCATCTTTTATTTTTTTAATGGTAATTGATGTTGTTTTGCTAAGCCCATTATGCTGTCCACCGGCCCGGTCCGGCGCCACTTTACGCCGTTATGCTTTTTTAGCCGCGATCCCTTTTCTGCCGGGCTGTCCAAAAAGCGGAACCGGCCGGTCTCGGTTTTCCTGCGGACCGGAGCAACTCGGGTTGTTTCTTCCTTTGCCGTGACGTGCCTGGGAACTTTCACATGGCTTATGGAAACAGAAAAATGGGATTTCTTACTGTCAAAGACGGTAAAAAGGGTATAACAGTAATACCCTCCGCCCAGCAGCAATAAACCAAGCAACAGTACCTTTTTCCCGGCAACAGATACCCCTTCGCTCTTTTTCCCGATCCAGGCAGCCAGCCTTTTCATGTAGTTCGTATACCCGGAGATCATGGTTCATGTTTTATGACTTTGATATCTTTATTCTCAACAATGACCCAGTTCTCGATTAAAAAACCGTGCGGGTTGTGATCACTTCGGGAAACCGTCCGCAAAGAACCCGCTGTGATGAGACTTCTTACCGCGGTGCTGGTCGTACGTATCAGGCGTTCGGTAGCGTAACAGGTAAACGCATAGGGATATGCAGAAACGTCTACCTTGACACTATCGATGTGGATGCGCTGACTGATGTTACCGGATATGATCCCTGTATAATAGCCACTTTCCCTGAGGTTGTCGTATTGCTGTTTGGCGCTGCCGTCGGCCAGATAGAGCGCTTTGGTGATGTGGCTTTTGATCACGTTCTCATCCGGGTCCAGCGTAAAAAAATATTTATGAAAAACCCGGACATGGTCCCGCGCCTCTACCGGTATGTTTTCCTGTCTGGCTGAGGAGACCCCCTCCAATATCTTTCCATTGGCCAGAATATACACCCGGTTTTGAGCGCGGGAAACCAGGCTAAAACTTTTGTACAGCGCAAAGCAACTGATGAGGATACAACCTGTAATCACAATCAATGTAAAGCTGCGTACATGCCTGAAAGCCGTATCTATATTTTTCATTTTTTTGAACATACCGGTATTTATTCATGCTTGAGTTTCCGTTTATTCGCTCGCTAGCCGTTCCCCTTTAATTTGTTCCCCATATAGTGGGTCCCTTCGCTGTTAAAATTTCCTGCAGTGCTGTGGCCGGACGTACCACCTTTCATAGCCGCTCCCGCTGCGGCAGCCGCCACCCCGGCTCCTCCTGCGGCCAGTCCGGCCGCCCGGCCGGACGTACTGTTAAAGACACTGGTTACCTTTCTGCCCAGGGCGCCGCCACCCCCCGCGTGGACAATATAATTGGCCACGGAAGGCACCGTGAAATAACCGGCGATACCGATGATCAGGAAAACAAGGTAGGCCACGTCTGTAGAGCTGAAAAACGTATTGCCGTAATCGACCACCTGCCCGATATCAATTTTTAGCATCTTCTCCTGTATGGTTCCGATGATTGCGCCAAAGATGTTGGCCACCGGCAGCCAGAGAAAAATGTTGATATACCGGGCGATCCATATTTTCAGCGTATGCTGAAACCCGTCAAAAACAGCGAGGCCAAAGACAAGCGGTCCCAATACGGACAACACCACCAACTGGAAGGTCCTCAGGGTGTCAATACACAGCGCCGCCGCCTGAAACAAAACCTGCAGGACCTGGCTCATCCATTCTTTCACGGAATTCTTAAATTTATAGGAGGCCTTGGCCATGGCGAATTTGATGTCATTACCTATGCCTTCAAGGAACCCTTCTTTGGAAGGGTCTGCATTGTCGTGGGTATATTTATACCACCGGTCCCTGTTCCCGTCGCCAGTCACCCCGACATACATTTTCCAGGGGTCGGACGCTTTGATGGCTGCTTGTTTTTCTTTGAGCAACACTTTGATGGCCTTATCGGACCCGTCTACCATAGCCGCAGTCGCCGTTACGGTAGGCTTCATGATGGTGTTGATCAGCCCTAAAACCGATGGAAAAATCAGTATACAGAATCCGATGGCAAAAGGCCTTAACAGCGGATAAAAGTCTATGGGTTCCGCAGCAGCCAGGTGACGCCATACCCTGGAACCTATGTACCATAGAGTGGCAAACCCGGCGATGCCCTGCCCTACAGTGATCAGGTCACTGCATAACGGCATCATCTCCTGATACAGTTGTTCCAATACCCCATGCAGGCCCGCCATGTCCGCCGCGACACCCTGCCCATAGCCAGCGGATGGCAGCAGTAAAGCCATCCATAAACCGCCTGCCACCGCTATTCTTTTCCCTATTTTCCGCTTTACCATTTTCACGTATTATTTTTTTCTTCTGACCCATTCACTTTTTTACACCATACATACTTTGCAGGGCGACGACGTCGTTATCTTCCTTTGCTCTTTGAAGCGCTAAAAGCGTGGTATGCCTGTTAAAATGGCGGAGAAACCGCAACTTCTCCTGCATGCTGGCATAAATCCGGTCAATGGCGTCCAGGCGTTCTTTATCGTTCATGCTTAATTCTCCGGAAGTGACCACCATTAACAGCTGATCCAGGTTATCCAGGCTTTCCTTTAAGAGGTTGTCATACACCCGCCCGATATAGCTGATCTCTTCGGCCGTAAATCTCCCCTGTTGTTTAAAGCGATGAAAACTACGCTTGTACCTGCGCACTAAGATGAGCTGATCCTGAATAATATCGGCTATCCGCCGGTACTGGCTAACCGCCGGGCTCACCTGCCGCAGGCCGTCCATAAACACTTTATGCAGGTTAAAATTTCCTGCACTCAGTTCCTTAATGGTATTATATCCCCGGCTGATGATGGTGTATCCTTTTTTCATGTCTGAAAGGATCTGTTTAAGCTGCGTCAGTTTTTCCACGTTTAACAGCAGTTGTTGTACTTCCACCGCCTGCGCAGCGCACCGCTTTGGTGTTATCGCCATCCCCACCCATACAAAGCAGAGGCAGGCAGTCCTTCTCAATGCCGTTCTCATGGTTCCTCCTTTTTAATTCCATATACAGTATGTACTGTCAGGACTTCTCTTTTTTCCTGCTGTCTATAGGCAACCATCCATTTAATTTCGTGAATGAATTTTTTTGAAAAAACATATTGCTCCTGCATATCCTCATACAACCGGTCAATCCGTTCCAGCCGTTCCGCATCCTTCATGGTTAATTTGCCCGGCGTGATCACGCGCATCAGGGCGCTTACCGTAGCCAGGCCATCTGCAAAAAGCTTATCAAATACCCGGTAGAGGTAACCCCGTTCCTCCGGATTAAAAAGGTCATGTTGTGCCAGCTGTTTAGCCACACGATTGCAGTCCCGCAGGACCATCGCCTGCAGTTGTATAATATCTGCCACCCGTGCGTAGGATTTTATCCCGGGATTGACACTTTCCAGTGAATAAAAGAAAGCACGATGTAAATCCAGCTCCCCTTTTTTAAGTGCACCGATCATTTGCCATCCTTCCCTGGCGATGGAATAGCCTTTTTGCAAACACCCCGCGTATACTTTCAAAGCGGCTATTTGCTGAACCAGGTATTTTTGCTGCGTTTTTTTCTGTTTAAAAAGCTCGGCAAAGGTCTGGGCTTGAGGCACCGCCGCTGTCGCAATAAGCAATAAGGTTAACATATACTTTTTCATGATCCGGTTTTACTTTATCCCGTACAATTGCCGCATGGCCTTTAGATTATTTCCCGTCTTGGCCCGCTGCAGGCGCATGATCATATTTTGCTGATTAAACAAGATGAGGGCACTGTAATTCTGATCCACCTTATGGTTCACTTCGTCAATAAGCTGTAACCTTTCGGCATCACTCATGCGGGTGGTAAAGGAGTGGGCGACCAAAAAAAGCAGATCTATGTTCTGAGCGGTTTCCTCCAGGATGCCGGAATAAACTTCTTCCATATAGTCTAATTCTGCCTGGGTAAAATGGGTATCCTGCCGCAACAGTTCCCAGGCACTTTGGTAAGCCTGCACAAGCTTCACCTGTTTTTCTGCGATGTCATGCATCTCACTGTAGTAAGTAATAATCAGCTTCACCTTCCAGAGCTGCCGGTAATATGTTTCATAGAGTTCCTTTTGTTTACGAACCCAGCTGGCGATGTCCTTGAGCTTAAGCTCAGCCATCGCGTTTTCCAACGTCTTCTGCGCATTCTGCAGCCAGATGGTTTTGTTTTGCAGCCGTTGAACTTTTAGGTCTACCGCCTTAATGATCCTTTTTACTCCTGCTTTAATGATTTCTGCAATGGCCAGCTGGGCATTGGATTTTTGAATAGGTCCTACCATAAAACAGGTCATGATCAGGGCGGTCATCCAACAGTACTTTTTCAAGGCGTTCATATCCTAAAAATTTAGTTGTTATTTTTCATCTCATCAGCCAGTACGCTAATCCCTTTTTTCAGATCGCCGCCAAATTTCGTGGCGTATTCCTGTACCTTCACTTTCTCCTTTTCTTCCGTGGTGTAGGTCAGGTATTCCTCGGGAGACACCTCGGTGCGATAGACTTTACTCAGCATGCCGCCCAGCGAGATAAACACTTCCTTGTATTTCCTTGCCGGGTCATTGGCTTTATTCACCGAAAGCACCAGGGCCTTTTCCTTGTCCGTAAGGCCCAGGAGCTGTTGTATCTGGTCGAATTTGTTTTGATATTTGCTTTGATCCAGCAGTATTTTACAGTCAGAATTATTGATGATGGTCTCCTTCACTACGGGAGAAGAAATAATGTCTTCCACTTCCTGGGTAACGACCACGGCTTCTCCAAAGAACTTCCGGACCGTCTTAAACAGATATTTGATGTATTCAGCCATGCCTTCCCTGGCGATGGCTTTCCAGGCTTCCTCAATGAGGATCATCTTGCGGACGCCCTGCAGCTTCCGCATTTTATTGATAAACACCTCCATGATAATGATGGTGACCACAGGAAAGAGAATAGGATGATCCTTGATGTTATCCAGCTCAAATACGATAAACCGCTCCTGCAGCAGGTCCAGGTTCTCCGTGGCATTCAACAGGTAGTCAAACTCGCCTCCTTTATAAAAGGGGCGCAGCACATAAAGCAGGTTGTTGACGTCAAAATCTTTCTCCTTGACCTTGTCCTTTGACAGTACCGTTACAAATTCATCCCGGAGAAATTCATAAAAGCTGTTGAAACAAGGAAAAACGTGTGCAGTATTGTCCGAACCACTGTTGTCTGCCCCCTCTTGTGTCTCTTTCGTTCCTTGTTCGTTGGTCAATTCACGGCCACGATGCACCTTTTCAAAATATAATTGCAGCGCGCTGGAGAGAGCGACGTATTCACTGCGCTTATAAGTCTCATCATCCTTTTTCCAGAGGGCTAACAACAAGGTCTTGATGCTTTCTTTTTTTTCGGTGTCCATGCGGTCGCCGGCACCTATATAAAAGGGATTAAACCGGATCGGGTTGGATTCGTCATAAGTAAAATAATAGCCGTTCACCAGGTCACACAGTCCTCTATAGCTGTGTCCTACATCTACCAGGACGATATGCGTCCCCTGCTCATAATAGCCCCGTACCAGGTGGTTGGTGAAAAAGCTCTTGCCCGATCCGCTGGGCCCCAGGATGAATTTATTCCGGTTGGTGCAAATTCCCCGTTTCATGGGCTCATCGCTAATATCCACATGTACGGGCTTTCCGGTCAGCCGGTCACCCAGCCGGATACCTACAGGGCTGAGGGAAGACTGGTAGCCTGTTTCCAGGTTGAGAAAACAACAGGCTTGTTCAGCGAAAGTATCAAAAGTGTCGTTCATGGGAAAGTCCGCCGCATTACCGGGAATGCCCGCCCAAAACACCTGGGGCGCCCCCAGGGTTTCCTGACGCGTCACCGCGTCCATCTGTGCCAGGGCAGCCGATACCTTGTTTTTCAGATCCGCCAATTCTGCTTTACGCTCGGTCCACACCAACAGGTTAAAATGCGCTTTCACAGGCAATCGCCCCTCGCTGATGGCTTCATTTAAAAAATCGTTGGTCGCATCCCTGGCAATCATATTTTCCCGGCTATAGGCGGATAAGGACTGAAGGCGCCGCCGCTTGGATTCTAATTGCTGCATGGTCTTCCCCGCATTTTCTAAAAAAAGATACTGGTTGTAAATGTGGTTGCAGGGCAACAGTTGTCCGAGTGTAGAGGCAAAGCCAATGGAAAACTTGGTTTTATCCGTAGAATATTTATCGTAATTGATGCGGGCACCGCATAGCGCAGGCAAATCAGCCGCATCTCCCAAAGTATATAAACCACAATATTTGCCCCCTACCTGCAAGCGCTCGTCAAATACAATATCGCTTTTTAATACGGACTCCTTTTCCGTGGAAAGATTGAAGTAACGCTCGATTAAACCGGCCCTTCTGCTTTGGCTTAATAACTTTTCTTCCCTTACTCTGTCCAGCTTCACAAAACCACTGTCTTCCAAAACTCTTCTAAATTGTCCCGTGCTGTCCAAGAAGTCCTGGAACGGTTGCTCTTTGAGTGTTTGTTCCGGCACAATAGATTTTCGCAATAAATTAGAAAACAAGGAACTGGAAGGTTTTCTTCCACCGGCTTTTTTAGTTATAAGAATATAACAGCTGTGGGCAAGAAACGGCCGTTCATTAAAAAACCGCTCACTGCTTCTGCTGAGAAAACCGGGCCTTCCGTTTATAAAGTCGGCCTGATAGCTGTGCTTTAAAAACCAGTCCTGTTTATGAAAAACCGTATTTTGAGGAAGTGTTTTTATCGCCTTGATCCAGCTTTGATGAAAGGCCTCATAATCCTGATCGGATAAGGTAAATATTTCCGGCAACTCCGCGCTAAACACCACCGTTATATCGCCCTGTCGGGACAAAATGCAGTCGTGCTCAATGCCCATGATCGGTAAAATAGCCTCCATCACTTTTTCCATTCCGCCTCCTTCTTTTCCTGGTTGTTCCTACCGCTTTGTTCGTTTGGATTTCTGCATATGAGAATTTGGCATAAATACCTTCCGGCTATAGGTTTTAATCACTTTAGGCACCGCCCGTCTCGCCAGTTTTTTCATCATGCCGTACCGCCCGTATTGATGGCTTAGCCGAAATATCTTAAGGGTCATCACTGTGCCAAGTGTGAGTATAATGCCCAAACAGATAAAGGTATTTATGCCCATGATATACATGATGGCAAAGACGATCAGCAAACCGACAACAACACCTCCGAAGTACCAGATGTACTGTGCCTTCAACCCTTTGAACTCCAAACTCTTATTGATGCCTTTGTTAATCGTATATACGCTGCTTGTCATTGCCTTTTACTGTTATTTTATACGGGACGGCTATCCGCATGCAATATATCGTTCAATAATATCAGTAACCCTATGACGCAGTACCTGGTCGCCTTGCTTTTCTTCCGAAAACGCGAAAGTGTCAAAGGTCTTGTTGCACTCCCCTATGAGGTTTACTATTTCATAGGTAAGCCGCCCGGTTTCCTGCATGTAGAGAAAGTAACCTTCGAACTCGGCCTCCAGTATTTTCCGGATATAAGCAAATCGGGAAGGCCTGAGGTCACGGGTAAGCAGTTCCATGCCTATTTCTTCTATGATATAGCTGGGAGCACCATCTGCGGTGAGCCGGGAGAGCATCGGTTGAATGCTCTTTACTTTCTTATCCAGGTACTCACCGGCCATATGATCTTCCTGCAGTTTCAGCAACAGATCCGGGTTGTTTTCCACGATATATCGCCATAGCTTTTCTTCTAACACCTCTTTTTCCATCGTCACTTCCATTATAAACCTCCACTTTATTTTCCACGCTAGGTCAGCCTGCCGGCGTTTTAACCTGGGCCGGCAGGCCGGTACGCTTTACACCCCAAAAAATGATCTTATCACGGTAGCCACCACCACCAGGAAAACACAGCTTCCGAACCAGGCCGCTGCTACTTTACCGGTATCCTGATCCCCCGAATTCCATTTTTGATAAACCTTTACCGCACCTATCAGTCCGAGTAATGCGCCTATGGCATACATCAGGTCGGTGCCCGAATCAAAATAACTCCGTACTTGCTGATTGGCCTCCTCAATGCCGGCATTTCCGTTTTGCGCCATGGCGGTCAGCCGGAACAAGATTAACATACCCGTCAGCCCCATGGCCTGCAGTTGCCTCCGCAACTTCCCTCTGCTCCTTTCTCTGCTCATTTTTTAAACGTTTTGGATTAAAAAAATCATAAAAAGGAGGAGCTGCATCAATTCATTGTCTGCCCTCCTGCACTACTTCTTTCTCTTCCTGATTGAATTGAAGCAGCCTCCTCCGTCGCACTACTACCTCACCCTGTCCATAATAGCTCCGTTTCCTGTTCGTTTAATGTAATAGCGCCCTGTTTGTCACACTCTGAAATGATCAATTCATTAATGGCGGGTCGGTAAGGGGAATCTTTTAACTCGGGATACCGGTTCAGTGCACGCTTGAGATATTGTACCAACTCCTGCTTGACGTATTTTTTTTGACTGGCATCGGTTATCACTTCTATCAGCGTCCCCGTCAGATCCTGCACATGCCTGTACGTATCATCGACCGGTGCCGTCAAATCGGCCTCCTCCGGGACCGCGGTATTTTCGTTCTCCTCAGTGTTGGTCTCTTCCTCCGGCTGTTCATTGGGCTGATGCAAGACAATAGCTGGTTCCTGATGGCCCTTCAATACCTCCTTCAGTTCATCGGAATAAAACCGTAATCCTACAAACATATACCAGGCTACCAAAACGAGAAAAACAACCAGAAGATAGGTTGCCCATGAAATACCACTAAACATTTGTTTTGATTTTTTAGTTTACGATCCGTCACTCTTGTTTGCCGCGACAGGGCAAAGAAACAGTGGGACAAATACACGTACAAGTCCTAATTTTGCTGTACCTGTGTTGTCTCCTCGCAGATATCACTGAGAATCAGTGCAAAAAAATGATCTGTTTTTTTAACTTCATGTCGAAGGCGGAGGGACTTTTCCAAAATTTAAAACCAAAGCGGTTTTACAGTCGTTGCTTATCCCGACAATTTTTAGTGCCCTTTGCTGCTTATGTATTAACCCAAAATAAGAACCATAAGGAACGGGTGAATTATTTGAAACCCGTGCAGTACTATTTTTCTGATTTTTCGCTTCCTTGACGAAGGCCAGTTAGTTATCTTGACTAATGGGTTCCAATCAAGCAGTGGTGCATTAAGTGCTTTTACCCTATGTTTACACCGTCCGGGGAGTCAAACGCAGCAGGTGCATTTCGCGCACAATGCTTTCCTAATGACTTCTCTTCAGGGCTTATAGCCAATCCTGTTGGCACAAATTTTCTTGAGGCTGTCTTAAAGTTACTATATATATGTTGTATATAGCATAGAGCCCTTTTGTACTCCATCGTTTCCAACCGAAGCCCTTTTGTACTCCATCGTTTCCAACCGAAGCCCTTTTTCCCTTTGGCCTTTGTTACGCACCCATCCATATAGTATCGGATTAATAAGGTCTCCCACGCTGGCCAGGGACTGCGATTTATACCGTTGGAACACATCTCCTAGTTTGTCTATCAATTTAGTTCTGGCTTGCATTGTTGGCTGGCAGTTTACCCGCCATTTGCCTGTTCTTGACTTCACTCTCCCTGAAGTCAAAGACCAGGCACTTTTTAAATGAGTTTCATGGATTTCATTTATTCCATCCATGTCATTTAGCTACAGAGCTTTGACTTTTACTTTGAATAGGTTTAATAATACATTCCCTTCGTCTCATTCTCATTCCAAGAACTGCAATACTACTACGAGATGCTCTGTCCCTGTGGCATGCCTCGATATTTTCCTTATTACAATACCCACTGCTCAAAGATTTCTCTTACCTTCATGACAACGGGTGCTCACGTTCCATGTAAACGCCTGTGTTAAGCTCGTGCCACCTATACGTGGATGCCGCAAAGACAACCAACCAGTTCACGTTTCGTTGCTTGTCCCAGGGATGGTATTACTCCCTAGTTTTGACATCGTCTAACCATTTCAACACCTCATCAGTGGTTCATTCTGGTTTACCTTATTAACACTCATCTGACACTTTTAATAATGCCTTTGCCTTTATCGCTCACTACCACAGTTTTTAGCCACAGCAGCATAAAGGCAGTTTGAAACCGATGCCTGTTGACCAATTCCAAGAGACCTCCTCTCGTCATCTACATAGCATCAATTTCCAATAACTAAAGAACTGTTGTTGTTCGTGACACTCGGTAACCTGGATGCCACTGAAAAACGCTGAACTTGAGCTAGGTGGATAGCCTGATTTGTCCATCGACTATAGCTGAAAAAGCTAACCGGGCATTGGGAAAAATAAAAATCTCTTAACAAAGTTGAAATGAAAAGAAAAACAGCGGAGCTCCAACGCTGGCAGAGAACAACAACACGCTGCATTGAGAAACGCAGACGAAATGTATGCCGGCTGTGTGTGGCCGGAGCCATTCAAAAAAGGATTATTTGAGATTGGTTATCAAACACGGATTTATCTATATCACGCGTCAAAAAAAACAGCCTGTTGAAATATCCACAGATATACTGACAGCTTACCTGTCTGCGGAAAAATTGCGCCGTTCAATCCTAACGTAGGCTGTATTAAAGCACACAGTGTACGCCGAAAAAACCGGATAAAGTGGCTTGTTGTGATCCGGTTGCTGTTAGCGGTCCTTCGTTTTTACCTGAAACGGACGCCCTCGTCAGTTTGATACGGCAGGTCGCCCACAATCCGAGATGTCTTAAGTTCACTTGCCGGGCTTGTCAAAGAATGCTTGCTTTTTTAACTGAACAGACAGCCACAACATTCCTTTCTTATTACCCAAAGATTAAATATTGACAAAACGTATGTTGAGTCCATCAGTAATGAAAGATGATTTTCTACACCGATTCTCTTACCTATAAAGGATTCTGGCTAATACGACCGATCTATCTCCTATCCATCTGTAGGAAGGGGTAACATTTTTTCCCGTCTGTTGATATACTCGTGAAAGGCGGATTCCGAAAAGCCAAAATAGAGTAGGATATTATCAAAAATAATACAAGATGAAAAACATTTTGAAATTCGCACTCATTGCGTTATTTGGTGGCTTCCTATTGGCATCATGTCAAAAAGAAAAAGACAACACTCCGAAAAAAACAGAGAAGGCGATTACTCTACAGCAAATGGAGAACCCAGATAACCCTTATGACAAGCAAGGAAAGTTACATAATGAAATGCTGGATTATGTGGCTAAAACAACAGATATAAGTTCTGCCAAAGAATTAACTTCCGAAGACATGATAGGCGTGGTAAAGAAGTTTTATGATGTTAAAAAAATGGATTTTAGTTCGAGACAGATGAAAGGCTACGAAGAACTGTTCAGCATTTATGCTGAACTGGGATATGGTAATGGAACCGCTATGCTGGACTCCAAGTTGTGTGAATGGTTTCCTGCGTTGTGTAATGCGGGTCCGGGACCCTATTTACCTGCTCCTGATATGCCTCTTTTTCTTCTAGACAGCGACGATGGCGGGACTTCGACAGGAAGAACCCTAAATTTTATTGATTCGGTAAAGGTTATCGAAAGTAAGATACTTGCCAATAAAGACTTAAGCGATAAGCAGAGACGGGCTTTTCTTTGCCGCTCTTCCGTAGCACGTTTTTCAGCCGGGTACTGGCATAATGTTCTTACAATCCAGAAAGAGAATAGTCCCTATTATGAGTCTATTCAGGCACTGGAAGGCCCTTGCGTTACCTGTGACGTCCTTGGAGGAGATGCCGCAGGAGCAGCAGTCGGAGCGCTTGTTGGCGGAGTCGGAGCCGGGCCGGGGGCAGCGATAGGCAGCCTGGCAGTTGCTACAGAAAAACTTATTCGCTGGCTTTGGTAGAAATAAAAGAATCCTTCTATCTAATTGTAAATGCCCCGGCGTGTACTATTTACCGGGGCATTTATTACGTTACCATCCGAGCAGCAAGAGCGCTCCCGAATTGT
>CAYXRN010000078.1:0-16257 GCA_964467635.1 uncultured Chitinophagaceae bacterium
AATATACCATGAAGACTTTCCTGTATAAGTTTATCCATTCCATGCCGGTGCAGTTATTTTTTCTGCACTTGCGGCGCTATCAGGTATTGTTGCTGTTTTGGATATTGTTGTTTGCGACGGTTGAGGGAAGTTTTGGAAAGATATTCGGCGCAGTATCGCTTTTGCTGGCGCCGGAATATTTAGGGGAAGTAAGCTTCTACGCTACCTTTATCCTGGGCGGTGCTTATGGCATTTTTATGATGTCCTGGCAGATCACCACGTTTATATTAAACAGCAAGCGCTTCCGGTTTTTGGCGACTACCAGCAATCCCTTTGCCCGCTTTAGTTTAAACAACTTCGTTATCCCGCTGGCTTTTTTGTTGTATTTCATGTACCGGCTGTTTGAGTTTCAACAGCTCAATGAATTAAACTCCACAGCAAGAATATTGATCCTGGAATCGGGCTTTTTATTGGGCTTTCTTTTTGTCCTCTTTATAAGCTATACCTATTTTTTTGGTACCGACCGGAATATTACCCGGGCTATTCGCCAACAGGGAGGCAACTTGCGGAAGCTGTTGAAGCAGGTGAAAACAAGGGATTTGCAACCGGATGATTATTCGGTCAAGGTAGATAATTATCTCGATTATTTTTTTCATGTTAAAAGAGCCAGAAACGTAGCCCATTACGACCGGCATTTTTTAGACAGCATTTTTCAAAAGCATCATGCCGCTGCCGTCTTAATGATCGCGCTCGCTTTCGTGTTCCTGATCCTGGTCAGCTACCTGACACAATATGCGGTTTTCCGTATCCCTGCCGGGGCCAGTGTGTTGATCTTCATTTCGGTTTTAATCGCCCTTTCGGGGGCCTTTGTTTATCTTTTTAAAGACTGGACCATCCTTGTTCTGGCGGTGCTTATTTTTCTTTTGAATATAGGCGTTAAAAACCACTTTATTGATGTGCGAAGCAAGGCTACCGGACTCGATTATACACATCCAGATCAACGGCCCCGCTATGACATGCCGCATTTACAGGCTTTGTTTACCCGGAAGCGTTTTCAGAAAGATAAGGAAAACACCCTTGATATACTCAACAACTGGAAGGCTAAATTTCCCGCCTCCCGAAAAACGCCGCTTGTTTTTATCAATGTCAGTGGTGGCGGCAGCCGTTCAGCTACCTGGTGCATGGATGTCTTGCAGACGGCGGACAGCCTTTTACACGGACAATTGCTGAGACATACGGTTTTGATGACGGGCGCCTCCGGCGGAATGATTGCCGCGGCGTATTACAGGGAGCTCTATCTTGAAAAAATAAAAGGCGATTCAATTAACTTACAAAACGAAAAATACGTAAACAATGTATCAAAGGACCTCCTTAATTCTGTGATGTCTTCTTTTGCAGTCAATGATTTTTTTACGCCTTTCAGGAACTTTAAGTTTAACGGGAACGTGTATCCTAAAGACAGGGGATATGCTTTTGAGCAACAGCTCAATATCAACCTGAATAACGCCCTTAATAAAACATTAGGCACCTACAAGGAACCGGAGCAAAAAGCCCTTATCCCTATGATGATCTTAACGCCTACCATCACAGCGGATGGCCGCAAACTACTTATTTCGCCCCAGAAAGTCAGTTATCTCACCTACCCCATTTATGAAAGCATGAACCGTCCCGTTCGGGATATAGACGGGATAGACTTTGCCACTTTTTTTGCTAAACAAGATCCGATGAACCTCTTGTTTACAACAGCTATAAGAATGAATGCGACCTTTCCCTATGTATTGCCTAACGTCTTTTTGCCTTCGGATCCGATCATAGAGGTCATGGACGCCGGCTTAAGAGACAATTACGGCAAGGAAACAAGCCTGCGTTTTATCCATGTGTTCCGCAACTGGATTAACAACAATACAAGCTCGGTTATCTTTATACAGATACGGGGGAAGCAGAAGAACAAAACAGATAATATTGAAAAGAATAAAGGCTTTGCCGACCGCATTATCGAGCCCCTGTTTACGATGCAACACAATTGGTCCACCTTGCAGGATTATGAACAAAACGACCTGGTAGCCTACGCCGCCCACTTTATAAAAGTACCCTTTCACCGGATCATATTTCAATATGTGCCCAGGGAGAAAAATAAAGCTGCCGCGCTTAACTGGCATCTTACCGAACAGGAAAAAGTCGATATCGCAGACGCCATTAATAAAGAAAGCAACCAGGAAGCCTTTCGGCGATTAATGGGATTGATGCGCCAAACAAAATAATGCCGAAGAGATGTTATCTTTACAAAAAAATACCAACAATCCATTTACCATCAAAGCCGCTCAATGAATTGTAAGAGGACCAGGCCCGGACGAAACGCCAAGATTTGTGCAAGGAAGTACTTGTTTTTATGGCTCTTGCTGCCTGCGACTTTCGCCTATGGCCAGGACCGTGGTCCGATAAATACAGACCGGCCGGATCAGAGTACCGGTGTTTATACGTTAGCTAAACAAGCGTTTCAATTGGAAACCGGATTGCTTTATGGGGCTGCATCCGGCAGTCATTATTTGTTGCACAATACCATGCTGCGCTACGGGCTTTTCTCCCAGACAGAGGTACGGATAGCGTTTGATTACGGCAGACAGTCTGGTTCGACCGGGGTTACGGCGGTTAACCTGAGCGTTAAACAGGGGCTGACCGATCAAAACGGTTTCCTGCCTGCTGTTGCCGCCATAGTCGATATCGGTCTCCCCTTTTTTTCTTCCCGTTCATTTAGGCCCGATAATACCCCCGCCGGGCTAACGCTGGCTTTTGAAAACGAACTTTCAGATCATTGGTCGTTGGCCTATAACGTGGGAGCTTTTTCAGATGGGGAAAGCGACCAGTTAAACTGGCTGGTAACCACCAATATCGGCTATGCCCCCGTAGGAAAAGTCGCTTTTTTTCTGGAATATTTTGCCACTTATGCCGGAGGTTTATTGCCGGATCATAATGCAGATGTAGGCGTGTTGTGGCTGTTAAAAAATAACCTCCAACTGGATCTGGCTGCCGGTACGAGTTTGTTCAGCAGTACGATGGACAACAGCTATGTAACGGCCGGCTTTTCTTACCGGTTTGACTAAAAAAATAGGTATATGATGAAATATGTTATCCTGCTTCGCGGCGTCAATGTAGGCGGACGAAAAATAGCAATGGCTGAGCTGAAAAAGTGTTTTGAAAAAGCCGGTTTTAAAGATGTCGTCACTGTCTTGCAAACCGGAAATGTGATCTTGACGAGCCCTAAAAAAGACGCCGGCAAACTGCGACAGCAAATTGAGGCTTTGCTCAGCAGCACATTTGCTTATCCGGCACAGGTCTTTGTATTGTCGCCCGAAAAAATAAAGGCGGTCGTTGAAAATTACCCCTTTAAGGCGGAAGATTCCCGGTTCCACCGTTACGCCGTCTTCACCGACGAAGGTGTTGAAAAGGAATTGATTGATCAGGCTGGCGACCTGGACAAGACTATTGAATCGGTAGCTGCCGGTAAAGGGGTCGTCTACTGGCGCGTGTTAAAAGGAAAGACCCTGGAGAGTGCCTTTGGAAAATATATGGGCAAGGCCGCCGCTCACTATTTTATGACCAACAGGAATGTAAATACCCTGGAGAAAATTCTAAAAAAAGGCATGTGAAATTCAGGAACTCGTGTATTAATTTTCTTCTATGAAAGGTTATTTGTTTTTGGCGGTAGCTATTGTTTTAGAGGTTATAGGCACTTCTGCCTTAAAGTACTCCCAACAGTTTACCCAGCTGTTGCCGACCGTTATAATGGGTGTTTGTTACATTGCTGCATTTTACTTTTTAAGTTTAACACTGAAGACGATTCCGGTAGGCGTATCCTATGCCATCTGGTCGGGAGCGGGCATCGTGCTGATTTCTCTGGTAGGTATTGTGGGATTTAAAGAAGTTCCCGACTGGCCCGCGGTGATCGGTATGTTGCTGATCATCGCGGGCGTGGTAGTGATTAATTTATGGTCCAAGACAGCGGCGCATTAAATTTCCAAGAATGTAAAATTCGTTTTTCCGGGTGCCGGAATTTAAAGCAGATATCGCCGAAATGACAGGGGCTTTGCCTACCTTTGCAAAAGATCAAATATTAAAGCAAAATTGCTATGCTAAGTGTTCAGAATGTAACCCTTTCTTTTGGGAAACGCGTGTTGTTTGATGAGGTTAACCTTAACTTCACAAAAGGAAATTGCTATGGTGTCATTGGAGCCAACGGAGCCGGGAAATCTACCTTTTTAAAAATCCTGGCCGGAGAAATAGAGCCCAACAAAGGATCAGTGTCTGTCTCCCCGGGCGAAAGAATGAGCGTTTTGAAACAAGACCAGTTCGCCTTTGATGATTACTCGGTATTAGACACGGTCATCATGGGAAATGCCCCGCTTTGGGCTGTTTCCCAGGAGCGGGATGCGATTTACGCCAAGACAGATTTTACAGAGGAAGATGGCATTAAAGCCGGCCACCTGGAAGATGAATTCGGACAAATGGGCGGCTATACGGCGGAGAGTGATGCGGCTACGTTGCTCAATAACCTGGATATCAAAGAATCTCTGCATCAAAAGCAGATGCGTGAACTAAGCGGTAATGAGAAGGTGCGTGTGCTGCTGGCACAGGCGTTGTTCGGAAGCCCGGATATCCTGTTGCTGGATGAGCCCACCAACAACCTCGATATAGAAACCATCAACTGGCTGGAAGACTTTCTGGCCGATTATGAAAACATCGTCATTGTTGTTTCTCACGACCGACACTTCCTGGATACCATTTGTACTCATGTAGCAGATATTGACTTTGGGAAGATTCAGATCTACACCGGCAACTATACGTTCTGGTATGAATCCAGTCAGCTTGCCGCCCGCCAGCTTGCGGACCGGAATAAGAAGATGGAAGACAAGAAAAAGGACCTGCTGGATTTTATCGCCCGCTTTAGCGCCAATGCTTCTAAGTCCCGCCAGGCCACCAGCCGTAAAAAGGCGTTGGAAAAAATTGTCATCGAAGACATCAAACCCTCTAACCGCAAATATCCCGGAATCATTTTCCAGCAGAACAGGGAGGTTGGCAATAAGGTGCTGGAAGTGAAAAACCTTTCCAAATCATTAGACGGAACGCCACTGTTTCGCCAGGTAAGCTTTGAGGTGAATAAAGGCGACAAGATCGCTTTCCTGTCCAAAAATCATGTAGCGTTGACTGCATTTTTTGAGATCATTAACGGTTATATGCAGGCGGACAGCGGCCACCTGGAATGGGGAACAACGGTAACGAAAGCCTACTTACCCAACGACAACAGCCGTTATTTTGAAGACGACCTGACGCTTATGGACTGGCTGCGGCAATACGTGCCGCCCACGGTGACCGATGTGGACGAGCCTTTCCTGAGGGGTTTTTTAGGCAAGATGTTGTTTAGCGGAGATGAAACCCTGAAGAAGACAAGTGTGCTCAGTGGCGGAGAAAAAGTGCGCTGTATGGTTTCCCGTATGATGTTACAAAACCCCAATGTGATCATCATGGATGAGCCCACCAACCACCTGGACCTGGAGTCCATACAGGCCTTCAACAATGGGGTAGTTGACTTCAACGGGGTGGCGTTATTCACCACCCACGATCACCAGTTTATGCAATCCGTCGCCAACCGGATTATTGAGCTGACACCCAACGGCATGATCGATAAGCTGATGAAGTTTGACGAGTACCTGGCAGATCCCAGGGTAAAGGAGAGCAGGGAAGAGCTGTACGGTGCGGTGGTAAAATAATAAAGGAACACGTCTTCAAAATACCTGACGAATGACGATTAGCTTTATAGGCTGCGTTTCATTCCCGCGGGCGAATCCCTTATCTGTTATCTTATTGTCGGTTACCACAGGGGGCCCTGTCTGAACAGGCTGTTTATTTTTAACGTCACCTTCGTATCGCTGGTTGACGCATTATCTCATAATAACTACCTTTACCCCGCTAAAAGTCAACCCAGTTATGATGAAAAAAGTCCTTTATACAATAGCGACGGCCATTGTAATGATCCTCCTGTGTCCGGCTCAGTCGGTTGGGCAGCAGCCGCATACTTTTGCCCTTGGCGACAGCGTGTTTTTACTCGATGGAAAACCTTTTCAGATTATTTCCGGAGAACTTCATTATTGCCGTATTCCGGAACCCTATTGGCAAGACCGGCTTCACAAAGCAAAGGCCATGGGACTGAATGCCGTGGGCGTGTATTGCATGTGGAATGTCCATGAGCCGGAGCGGG
Organism: uncultured Chitinophagaceae bacterium; assembly: GCA_964467635.1. GTDB lineage: Bacteria > Bacteroidota > Bacteroidia > Chitinophagales > Chitinophagaceae > FW021-bin31. The sequence continues at coordinate 6,233 of CAYXRN010000078.1, forward strand.
GGAAATGGGACTTTACCGGCCCGGAAGATGTGCGTCATTTTATTAAACTCGCGCAGCAGGAAGGGTTGTATGTCATCTTACGTCCCGGACCTTATGTGTGTGCCGAATGGGAATTTGGCGGATTCCCCTGGTGGCTGATGAAAGACAAGACCATCAATGTCCGCACCGAAGATCCGGCGTTTATGAAAGCGGCCAGGGATTACCTCATGCATATGGGAAAGCAGTTGGCGGACCTGCAGATTTCCAATGGCGGACCGATCATTATGGTGCAGGTTGAAAACGAATACGGCTCATTTGGAAGCGACACCGCCTATGAAAGACAAATTGCCCATTATGTGAGGGAAGCAGGGTTTACTGTTCCTCTCTTTACCGCCGATGGCGCCGGACCGGACTATTTTAAAAATTCCGTACTGCCGGGTATCCTTCCGGGAGCCAACGGCTCCCCTACCCCTGAAGCATTGAAAAAGCTGGTGAATAATTACCACGGGGGGAAAGGACCTTATTTTATCCCCGAGTTTTATCCCGGCTGGCTGGACCACTGGGGAGAAAAGTTCCAGCGGGTCCCCACAGAAAGGATTATCGGGGATATAAAAAGTTTGTTGGACGCGGGCGTTTCCATTAACTTTTACATGTGGCACGGCGGAACGAATTTTGCTTTTATGAACGGGGCCAATTACAACAGCAAACAGCCTATTCAGCCGGACATTACAAGCTACGATTATGATGCGCCGTTGAGTGAAGCGGGTGTTCCGACGGCCAAGTACAAGGCTTTGCGCGAACTGATCCTGCATTACCTGCCGGAGGGAACCGACGTACCGGATGTACCGGCGCCGCCTAAGTTTATCCGTATCGACCATATCCGGTTGTCGAGATCAGCTGCGCTTTTCGACAACCTGCCCAAAGCGGTTAAGAGCAAAGAACCGCTATCCATGGAAGACCTGGATCAGGGTTATGGTTATGTGCTGTATCGCACTACCATACATCAGGGCGGAGAAGGCCTGCTGCATATTGAAGGCTTGCGGGATTATGCCCAGGTCTTTATCAATGGCAAAAGGGCCGGTATATTAAACCGGATGTATGGTGACAAAGCATTAAAAATACAGGCACCCGCAGGGGCTCAATTGGATATTTTGGTGGAGAACCTGGGCCGGATAAACTATGGCCGGGAGTTGATGCACAACCGGAAGGGTATTATAGGCAGCGTACAGTTCAAAGGAGATACCTTAAAAAACTGGCGCATGTACAGCCTGCCATTTAAAGATACAAAAGGCATAGCCTTTAAAAAGAATAAAGGAAAGATTACCGGGCCGGTGGTTTATAAAGGAAAGTTTTTTTTACATGAAGCGGAGGACACCTTTTTAGACATGCGTACCTGGGGAAAGGGAATTGTGTTTGTAAACGGGCATAACCTGGGGCGTTACTGGCGGATCGGTCCGCAACAGACCTTATACCTGCCGGGCTGTTGGTTGAAGAAAGGAAAAAATCGCATCATTGTTTTCGAGCAACTGGAGAATGGGAAGCAGGCAATAGCCGCCATCGATCATCCCATACTCGATGAACTAAAGAAGTAAGAAAGCTCCTGGACCCTCACATGCCCCGGGAAGAAATAACCGAAAACTTTAATCCTAAAGCTGTTTTGACTAATTTTACATTTTCAGAACAGACAACTAATGGATCAACGGTTTTATCAACATATATTGGAAAAGCAACAGAAGGTGGAGGCGGTTCCGCCCAATGAGGTCATCGCTTCCTGGGCCGTACAGCTCATCCGGCTTTTATACCCCCAGCAGGCTAAAAAAAACTATACCAACGCAGCACAGATCGAAGAGGCTTTTAATGGCTCCCGCACCAGGTTGCTTGGGATTCTCAACGCCACAAAGGCTTGCGAAGGATGTGACAACGAAGCGGTTGCCGCCACTTTCTTCAGCCGCATTCCTGAGCTGTACGCCCTGCTCAATAAAGACGCCCTGGCGATCTTAGAAGGGGATCCGGCCGCCATCAGTGAGTTCGAAGTTGTCCGCACTTACCCCGGGTTTTTGGCCATTTCGTTTTACCGCATTGCGCATGAACTGCTGGTTTTACGGGTTCCTTTGCTGCCCCGTATCCTGACCGAATACGCCCATTCCAAGACGGGCATTGACATCCATCCCGGTGCTGCAATCGGACAGTACTTTTTTATTGATCACGGCACGGGAATCGTCATAGGGGAGACGACCACGATTGGCGACAGGGTGAAGTTGTACCAGGGGGTCAACCTGGGGGCGTTAAGCGTCGAAAAAAACATGCAGTCCGAAAAACGCCATCCGACAGTGGAAGACGACGTGGTCATCTACTCCGGTGCAACGATATTGGGAGGTCATACCGTCATCGGCAACCACAGCATCATCGGGGGGAACGTATGGCTCATAAAAAGCGTTCCACCCTACTCCAAAGTATTTCATAAGCCGCATATTGAGGTTATTCAAAGATCATTTTAACAACAACCGCTATGTCTACCATCACCCAACTGATTGGCCACACCCCATTAATAGAAATAAACAACCTGAACCGGAATCCGAAGGTGAAAGTGCTGGCCAAGCTGGAAGGCAATAATCCGGCCGGCAGCGTAAAGGATCGCCCGGCCTTTAACATGATAAAAAGCGCTATGGAGCGGGGGGATATCAACCAGGATACCCGGCTTGTAGAGGCTACGAGTGGCAATACGGGCATCGCGCTGGCCATGATCGCCGGCTTGTTTCATTTAGATATTGAGCTCGTCATGCCTGAAACAGCCACCCGGGAACGGGTGCGCACCATGCAGGCCTACGGGGCGAAGGTCACGTTGTTGGAGGGTATTGAAAAATGCCGGGATTATGCCGAGGAAAAAGGGGGGCAGCAAGGCTATTTTGTGATCAATCAATTTGCCAATCCCGACAATTACAAGGCGCATTATAAGAGTACCGGTCCAGAAATCTGGGAAGGCACGGATGGAAAAATAACACATTTTGTCAGTGCCATGGGCACTACAGGAACCATTATGGGGGTCTCACGGTTTTTGAAAGAACGGGAGAACGCCATTCAGATCATTGGCTGCCAGCCGACGGAAGGTTCCCGCATCCCGGGGATCAGGCGCTGGCCTAAAGCGTACCTGCCCAAAATATTTGACCCCTCCCGGGTGGATCGTATCATGGATGTATCTGATGCGGAGGCCTCGGAAATGGCTCGGAAGCTGGCTAAAACCGAGGGTGTATTCGCGGGCATGAGCAGCGGAGGGGCCGCTTCGGCAGCCCTGCGCCTGGCAGAAGAACTGGATTCCGGCCTGATTGTCTTCGTGGTGTGTGACCGGGGTGACCGCTATCTGAGTAGTGATTTGTTCGGCTAACCTTTCCCACCTTCCGGTTCCCATTGTCTTTACAAGTCCGTTAGCCAAGGCGGATCGTTACCCGGTTTCAAGGGGAGGGTCCCGGTTCACCGGCCTCTGTTCTTCCCGTTGTGTTCTTTTGGGTAAAGCAGCAAAGACCGGAGCTATGATTTTTTTGGGTAAAGCAGGGGGAATGCTAAATTTTCCTTTACTTTGAACCTCCTATAAAAAACGAAAAGGTGCTATGAAAAATACCCAAAACCTGATCAGGCCTTTTGCCTTGTTTTTGTTGATGCTTTTCCCGGCTCTGGCGTTTGCACAACGACATGGTTACTGGCAGCAGAAGGTCCATTATCAGATGAATGTAAATATGAATGTGGAGACCAACCGGCTTCAGGGGACGCAGCAACTCACTTATTGGAATAATTCTCCGGATACTTTACACCGCGTTTTTTTTCACCTCTACTGGAATGCTTTTCAGCCGGGCAGTATGATGGATGTACGTAGCCGGCAACTGGGAAAAACGATCTTAGGCGTAACCGCCGACGGGGATACGGTACGGGACTGGGACCGTCGTGTTCGGGATCGCATTGCGCATTTGTCTCCGGACGAAATCGGATACGACAGCGTGTTGTATATAAAGATGGATGGGCGCCCGCAAAAAATGATCTATCATGAAACCATCCTGGAGGTCCCCCTGGATAAACCCATTGTCCCCGGCGGGAAGGTGGTCTTCTCCATGGCGTTTAAATGCCAGGTGCCCCTGCAAATACGGCGCAGCGGCCGTGATAATGCCGAAGGGGTGCGCTATTCGATGAGCCAGTGGTATCCCAAAATGTGCGAATATGATTATCAAGGGTGGCATCCCACGCCTTACATAGCCCGGGAATTTTACGGCGTCTGGGGCTCCTACGATGTACAGATTACCATCGCTAAAGATTATATGATCGGGGCCACCGGTTATTTGCAAAACCCGGAAGAAATTGGCTATGGCTACGGACAAGCCGGCACAAAGGGGAAGCCAGCGAATGGCCACCAGCTGACCTGGCACTTTGTGGCGCCGAAAGTGCATGACTTTGTCTGGGCAGCCGATCCGCAGTATAAACATATTTCAGCCGTAGCGGATAATGCCGCCAAAACGGTTATTCATGTCATTTATAAAGCCGATCCCGAAAAAGAAGAAGCCTGGCACGATCTGTTGAAGGCGGCCGTACGTGTGCTGCCATTTATCGAAGAACATTTTGGCCCTTACCCTTATAAGCAATATTCTTTCATTCAGGGCGGTGATGGCGGCATGGAATATCCCATGGCGACATTAATCAAAGGACCCAGCCTGGGAACGGCTTTTCATGAGTGGATGCACAGTTGGTACCAGATGATGCTGGGGACCAACGAGTCGCATAGTCCCTGGATGGACGAAGGATTTACCACTTACGCAGAGGGGAAAGTATCTTATTATTATTACCATCATTTCGCCGACTCCCTGTTTAAAGACCGGCCCGAAGCCCGTGAAAACACGATGAAGCGGCTTGCCGCGTTGCCTAAAGGAGAATCGGGCGCTTACCGGGGGTATTACCATCTGATGCAAAGCGGCTTGGCCGAGCCGATGACTGTTTTCGCCGATCATTACAGTACCAACTACGCCTATGGCCAGAACGCCTATTCCAAAGGCGCGGTATTCATGGAGCAGCTGAGTTATATTGTGGGACAACCAAACATGGATAGTCTCCTGCTGGCCTATTACCGGCAGTGGCGGTTTAAGCATCCGACGCCCAATGATTTTATGCGGGTAGCCGAAGAAGTAAGTGGCATGAACCTGGACTGGTACAAGGAATTCTGGATCAACACCACGAAGGTTATTGATTATGGCATTGCGTCGGTGGAAGCAAATGGCAACGAGACCCTATTGACCTTACACCGTTATGGAGAAATGCCCATGCCGCTTGATGTAGTGCTAACCTTTAAAGACGGCCACCAGGAGGTGTATTATATTCCCACTTACCTGATGTTTGGAAAAAAGCCGAATGAGCATCCCGGGCGGAAAAGGACGGTCTGCAAGGCCTGGCCTTGGACTGACCCTACCTATAAAATCAATATTCCGGTCAACAAATCCACGCTTCAAGATGTTGAGATTGACCCTTCACAGCGAATGGCAGATATCAACAGAGAAAATAACCGAATGGAATTTCCCTAATAACGATAAAATATTATCTTTGAATCGCTTAAAAAATTTAACCTGACTATATGAAAAAAGGATGGATTGTATTAATTGTAATCTTAGTAATCGTTTTAATAGGGGGCTGCAGTCTCAAGAGCGGTTACAATAAGCTGGTAAACCTGGAAACAGAGGTAGAAAACATGTGGGCCAATGTAGAAAACCAATACCAGCGCCGTGCTGATCTGATCCCTAATCTCGTCAATACGGTTAAGGGAGCCGCTAATTTTGAAAAGTCTACCTTGACCGATGTCATACAGGCCAGGGCGTCGGCCACACAGATCAAAGTGGATCCCAGTGATCTTTCTCCGCAAGCGATTCAAAAATTCCAGGCCAGCCAGGGGCAGTTGTCTCAGGCGCTTGGCCGGTTGATGGTTGTTTCCGAGCGGTATCCGCAGTTGCGGGCTACCGAGAACTTCAAAGGCCTGCAAGCCCAACTGGAGGGGACGGAAAACCGGATAACGGTAGCCAGGCGTGATTTTAATAATGCAGTCGCGGCATACAATAAAACAATCCGCCGTTTTCCGACTGTGTTGTATGCCGGCATGTTCGGTTTTGAGAAAAAGGGCATGTTCCAGGCGGAAGAAGGGGCAGAACAGGCCCCTACCGTGGATTTTGGAAGCAATACTGACACCAGTGGCCATTGACCATACATAAAAAAATGTTTTCGTGAGTCTATTTAAGAAAAAAAACATATTTAGCGATGCCCAGAACAAAGAGGTGACCAAAGCCATTCAGGACGCAGAGAAAATGACTTCGGGAGAGATTCGTGTCTATGTTGAATTGAAGTGCAAATATGTGGATCCTATGGAGCGGGCCAAGGAATTGTTTTTTATGCTTAAAATGGATCAGACCAAAGCACGCAACGGTGTTTTGGTTTACGTAGCGCTCAATGACAAGCAGTTTGCTATTTTGGGGGACGAAGGAATTCATCAGAAAGTGGGGGACGATTATTGGCAACAACAAGCGGCGCAAATGCGAAAAGCCTTCCGTGAAAAACAGTACATAGCGGGCATCACCACTGCTGTTCGGTCCATAGGCGCCTCCTTAAAGGCTTTCTTCCCTTATGAGTCAGACGACCGGAATGAATTACCGGATGATATTATTTTCGGCTAAAGCATCTTTAAAAAATTAAAACAGCGTATTTTGTTTCAACATTGCCATTCCATCAGGTATTTTCTTTTTTCCGGACGTGTAATGCGCCTTTCTCTGCTGTCTGTCTTGCTGCTGTTTTGTGTCGTCCCGGGAAGCAAAGCACAGGATATCCCCGCTCAGCCGCAGCCGCCGAAACTGGTCAATGATTTTGCCAACATCCTGTCGCCGCAGGAGGAAGCGGCGTTAGAACGTAAGTTGGTAGCCTATGATGACAGCACCTCCACGCAGATCGCCATTGTAACCATTGGCACTACAGGAGGATATGCCATGGTAGATTATGCGGTAAAACTCGGAAGAAAATGGGGGATAGGCGGCAAGAAGTTTGATAACGGGATCGTCATACTGGTGGCTACGCAGGACCAGAAAGTCTTTATTGCAACGGGTTACGGTATGGAGGGGGCGGTGCCGGATATTACTGCGCAACAGATTATAGATCATTCTATCGTCCCTAATTTTCGTGGGGGAAACTTTTACCGGGGACTGGATCTGGCTACCAGTGACATTATCAAGGCGGCTGCTGGAGAATATGAAGCACCTGCAAAGGCAGGGCAGAAGCAAAAAGGGGGCGGGGGATGGTTCTTTCTCCTCTTTATTGGTATAATTGTACTGGTCATTTTCTTGAGCAGCAGAGGCGGTGGCGGCCATGGCGGTGGTGGGTACAACCGCAGAGGCAGAGGCTACGGCTTAGGCCCCTTCCTGGGAGGGATGTTCCTGGGTAGTATGTTAGGCGGCGGATCCCGGGGTGGCTTTGGCGGTGGTGGTTTCGGCGGCGGCGGCGCAGGCGGTGGCTGGTGAAGAAATGTAAAATATACCTAATTTAGCAGATAAATTAAAAAAGGAGACGCTTATCTATTGGCCAGGTTTCCCAGATAAACCTGGTTTTCCCCTCATGAACACCCCCTCAAAATGACAAAAATACGTGTACTTTATATTGATGATGAGGTTCATAACCTTAATGCATTTAAGGCAGCTTTTAGACGAAAGTACGAGATATATACGGCTACGGGAACGCTGGAAGCACGAAAAATTTTAGAGCAGGTTGAAATACCGATTATTATTGCTGACCAACGTATGCCGGGTACGACAGGCATCGGGTTCTTCAGTTCAATAAAATCGGCTTATCCCAATTCGGTAAGGATATTGATCACAGCGTATACCGAAGTGGATGCGCTGATTGATGCCATTAACAAGGGACAGATATATCGGTTTCTAAAGAAGCCGTGGGACTATTTCGATTTGCAAAATACCATATCAAATGCTTATGATAGCTACCTGATTAAGAAAGAACTGGAGAAAAAAATTGTAGAGCTAGGCAAAACAAATAGTGAATTGGGCCGTTTTATAACCTGTCTATCCAATGATCTCAGAAAACCGATTTTATCGGCTATGGGAATTATCAACCTGTCCAAGTCGGATCAATCGGTTGCGGATCCCCATGGCTATGTCGACTTAATCGAAGAAAATCTCATGCATGTGGATATGGCTTTTCAGCGGATGGTTGAATATTATAAAAACACCAATCATTATTCCATCAATGAAAACATTAATTTTCAGATACTTATACAGGAATGCATAGAAGCTTGCAAGAGTCAGAATATGGCAGTTGCTTTTCGGGTAGCGGTAGAGCAGCATCACCAGTTTTTTGGAGATTTTTACCGGATAGGAATCATTCTGGATAACCTGATCTCCAACGCCGTTAAGTTTAGAAATCCCAAAGAGGCGGATCCATTTGTCCGGCTTTTTGTAGTCACCGATGATGAACAGGTGGAAATCCGTATTGAAGACAATGGTTTAGGGATACCGGATAATCATTTGGATAAGATATTTAACTTGTTTTTTCATTCAAAAAATATTAAAAATTCCGGGCCGGGTATCGGGTTGTTTGTTGTGAAAGAGGCCGTGGCAAGACTGGAAGGGGAAATTTCGGTCTCATCAAAACCTGGAGACGGGACCACATTTACCATTACAATCCCTAATCAAAATGATGAAATCAGAAAAGAAGACTCATTTTATTCTAATAGATGATAATAAGATTGATCTGTTGTACCACGAAAAGCTGATCAGGCATAAAGGTATTTCTACAGATATTACTACTTTTTTAGATGCCTCGCTTGCTTTGACTTACTTAAACTCGTTGGACGGAGAAGCTATAAAAAATAGGATTGTTATTCTCTTAGATCTTCAGATGCCCATCATGGATGGAAGGTCCTTTTTAACCCATCTGAAGGATGTCCAGGCGGCTACCCTTCAGCATGTTCAGGTTTTTTGTGTTTCTTCTACCCGGGACCCGGCGATCATTAACTGGTGTAAATCGCATCCATTGGTTACCGACTTTCTGCAAAAACCTTTGTCAATAGCTAAGCTGTCTAATTTACTGGATAATCAATTGTGATCGAAATCAGGGATGCCGGTGTTTAAGACAAAAACGACGCTTCGGTAGAACCGGTTAAGGGAACTCCTTGATATCTACTCGCTTTTGGCGGTTGTGCGGCTTACTCGGGGAATTTTCTGCTCAATACGAATTGTTGCATCCGCTGATATTCTTCTCTTATCAGGGGCATGTATTGATCCAGTTCTTCCTGCACGTCTTGCAGGAGTCGTACCGCGGAATCATGATGGCCTTCCTTTAATTCGTTATAGGCCTTCTGAATCATCTCTGTTATCCAGGTAAGGCCGACCATGGAAAAGTTGGGTTTAATTTTATGAACAAGGTCTTTCAAGTGCTCCCATTCGGTGTTCTGGATCTGTTGTTGTATCTCAGCCCAGTCTCCTTCTGTGCATTCCAGGAAGATATCGAATAAGCTCTTCGCATAACTGCAGTTTCCCGAATACAATTTATGGAGGTATTCGGTATCTAATTTTTCATTAAACTCAAAGACGTCATTTCTTTTGTTTTTCATATCCTCTTCGGGTTCGTCATCGTTAAGGTATTTTTGCAATAGGTTTAACAGTTGTTCGGGGGTATACGGCTTGGTCAGCATATCATTCACGCCGGCTTTTGTGGCCTGCTCAAAGGTACTTTGAGAAGTGGTGGCAGACAATAGGATGATGGCGGTCGCCGTATTGGGATTTTGCGTCTGCCGGATCGTAGAAGTTACTTTCATCCCTCCCATTTTCGGCAACTTCATATCCATGAGAATAAGGTTATAATACTTGCGCTTTGCGAACTCCAGCGCTATCTTGCCATCCGTGGCCGTATCGAAAGAAACGTCGTGTTTTTTTAGCAGGCTCGACAGGTAGGCCAGGTTCATCGGGTTGTCCTCGACGACCAGGGTCTGAATGTCGTCTTTTATTAAAAGCTCATTGGCGACAGAT
>CAYXRN010000079.1:0-15683 GCA_964467635.1 uncultured Chitinophagaceae bacterium
TTGAGAAGCGTAGGTCTGTGAAGCCCGAAGCCCAACCCATCGGCTCTGCCGTGGGCGGGTAGTTCACATAATTCAATATGCCACGAGTAGTAGGCGTTTGAAAGATTAAATGACGATTGTCAAATGCCGAGGGCTATGGCTTACTAGCTCATGAGCGCCTTTTCGTAATTAGCATTGGATTAATAAGGGCCAGAATACTATCCTTATAGCTTGGGCCAATAGTTATCCTGTGAGCATCTTCCATCACAATTTGACCAGTTTCCAGGGCCATAATATGTTTCAAATTGATGATAGCAGATTTGTGAATTCGCATAAATTTGTCCGTTGGTAACTTTTTTTCCAGTTCTTTCAAAGGCAGGTAAACCGCCCGCTTATGCTGAGATTCCGTTATCTCCACATAGTTACCTTTTGCCTCGACGTAGAGGATTTCATCAAACTTTATCCTGATCATTTTCCCTTTTACATCGCCTTTTACATAACATTCCTCGTTCGCCCGCGCGGTATCAATGCGCTTTGCTATGTTGGCTTTTGCTTTGGTAATGGACTTCAAAAATCTTTCATAACTGATGGGCTTCAACAGATAATCCACCGCGTCGGTTTCGAATGCAGTAACTGCATAATCAGGATAGGCAGTCGTAAAGACTATCTTGGTCATGTTCTTGATAAGCTGGGCAAGATCTATACCTGATATTTGCGGCATGTCAATATCTAAGAATAACAGATCCGGAGCTATTGACCCATCACTCAATTTTTTCCAAGTGTCCATAGGGTTTGTATCCGAACCGCCAAATTTTAATCCAGGTGTCTGATCAATATGTCGTTTTAAGACTTTAATAGCATGTAGCTCATCATCCACAATGTAGCATTCAAACATTACAGTTTTAATTTGAGGTTGACAATATAATATTGATTAACAGATTCCTCAGAAAAATAAACATCATCCTTCGAATAAAATTTTTCCAGTCTCGTAAGGGCGTTTCTTTGCCCCCAACCCGCTTGTCTCTCTTTGCGTGGCGGTATTTTCTTATTTTTTGTAAATAATGTCAGCAAACCATTAACATAAGATATCCTGATGATGGCCGGAGAGGCGCGATCTGTCATATCACCGTGTTTAAAAACATTCTCGACATAAGTCAACAAGATAAGGGGAGGTATCTTTACATGCTTGTCTTCATCCTCAACGGAAATATCTTGTTCCAAGAAGAGCGTATTATTAAATCTGGAAAGGTTCAGATCGATATAACGTCTGATATGATCTATTTCCTGACATAGTAGTACCATGCCATCATCGCCGGTGGACGCTAAGGAATATTGCATGATTTCAGACAGGAGCAAGATATGTTTGCTTGTATTCCGATTTCCTTCCAAGGCCTGACTATAAATAAAATTAAGCGTATTGTACAAAAAATGGGGATTAATTTGTGCCTGGAGATAGGCGTTTTGGAGAACGATAACATTCTTTTCCAACCTTTCCTTTTGATGTCTTGTGTTCAATTCCCGTATCCTTACTTCTGCAGTTTCTTTAACAGCCCGTATGGCTCTTATAACTGCATAATATGCAGTACTTAATGCAATGAAATACACCCCTCTCCAAACAGCGCTTACAAAGGCCTTGCCATCAATATGGGTAAGTGCCTGAATACCGGATTCACCGCCGAACATATTCTTGAGAACTACGGACAGATAGCTATAAAGGGTTAACTCCAAGAGGATTAAAGCCGCTATAGTAATATAGCCTGGCAATGATTTTTTAGGCCAAAACGAGTCTAATACGCCATATACATTAAAATAAAAAAGAACGATACTTAGTATATAAAAGCACCCGAAGACTAACAGACTGGAGCGATCGCCCATATATCGTGCTATACTGACCTCATACACGATAAAAAAAGCCCAACAGGCAATATGATTCCAAAGTCGATGTCTTTTCATTCTTATTTTGAAGTATAAATTAAAAAATACAGAGAATACGCCTTAATACCGTTGTAATGACCAAAATTAATAAAATATTTATAAATATCTGGCAGCGAAATGATTAAAAGCAAATGTTGTAAAATTAAACGAAAGGCCAGGTCTGAAGGGTAAATCGTTGTTCAAATTTGAAGTGCCGTACAATACGGTAGCCGCTACTGAACGATGACCATCAATGAAACAGACTTAGTAAAGACCGTCCTACTAAAAAAGGCCGGCTTTCAGTTGTTAGAAAGCAAGGGTAAAATCAGGAGGGCTTTCAAGCTCTAGTTGTCGTGCGGGATGACTTGGTCTGTAATGGACGATAAGGCGGCCGCCCAGATATCCGTATCATACATTTTTTTAAGCTGCTGTAAATTTGGAAATTTAAGATGCCTTTCCATAGCGGCCGTGTATGGTAGTAAATTTGTGTTTGTATTTTTTACCATAAACAAGACCTTCCCTTTATGTAAAGCGGAACTGTCAAACTCAAATTTCATTTTACCAATATCTGGTAAGGCCGACCGCAACCCTTGCAAATCTTTAGAAATACCACTAATTTTTTTGCATGTATATTTTCGTCATTGTTCCGTAAGGTGCTCATCATAATCCGGACTACGCCGACTCTCTTTTGTTTGCTTTTTCCACGATAATCTAATTTTTGTCGACGTTTCAATATTTCCGTTCCTTTTCTTTTGCTTTCCGCAATGCCTTTTCTGTGCTTTGAATATACTGGTTCAAACTATCGCTTTCAATTTGCTTTTGTTTTTGTAAAAATAGAAGTTGCCGCTAAGTGGGCTAGCCGACAATGATTCAACGCCTCCATGCAGCGACTTTCTATTGTCCAATCGTCATTCGGTAGGTTGAAATTTTAGTCGCTGGTTTTGCCCTTGACAATGTCTTTCAAAACATTTAATTTGGCTTCGAATCGTAATGCTTATGCAATGCTCAGATTGTTGAATGTCACAAAGATTTGCGGAATATAATGCGGTTTTGCGTTCGCGTTTATTTTGCCGGCGGAGGCAGACAACTTGCCTGCTATAATCTTAAATAGTGTGGATTTTCCTGTTCCATTGTTGCCGATTAAACCTAATTTTTGTGCTTATTTACGGGGAGATTAAGCTTGCTAAACAGGGTATCTTTGTCGGGATGTAATGCTTTGTAGTGTCAACACAATTTCTTTCGTTAAAGATTAAAGAATATGGCAACTGCGTTGCGGCTGTCACTATGTTCTGCTTGAAAGAAATTAGGTTTTACATTTCGATTCACTTGAAGTATGTATCTGCGAATATAAGACAGTTTTGATAATAAAAAAATGCCGATTTTCAGGAAATAAGAATGGCATAGGGTAAGCAGCTTTGCTTACCCTATGTCTGAAAACAGGTAATTGGAAGAAGGAATACATATAGTCCATAATAAGAATGAGGATTCAGGCTGCTTTTTCTCTGCAGGATAAGGAACCAAAATGAGTTTGAAAAAGACAGTCAGGCACCACTTGAATTATAGAGAGATTTGAAAAATGAGATGTTTCCAGCGGAGCAGTAAGGGGTAAGCCTGGAGTAGATCAGCGATGACAGCAGATGCATTACATGGATAATAAAGACGACGGGATTTCAAATATAGTAGAACGATCGATTTGCCTATAATGGCCTAACAGCATGTTCTGCGATATATTACTGTTCTGCGCTCCATCTTTTACTTATCTTTGCAACTCATTTATTAATCCTGACTATGACAGAACTACGATTTTATAATGCGCTTACCCGTGAAAAAGAGGTATTTGAGCCCTTGTATCCGGGCCGGGTGGGAATGTATGTCTGCGGGCCAACCGTTTCGGGCGAATCTCATCTGGGACATGCACGTCCTTTCATTACTTTTGACATGATCTATCGCTACTTGATGTATCTGAATTATAAGGTGCGTTATGTGAGAAACATTACCGATGCCGGACATTTTGAGGAGGAAGGCCGTGATGCGGAAGATAAAATTGCAACAAAAGCAGCGCTGGAAAAACTGGAACCGATGGAGCTGGTACAAAAATATACCAATCTTTTTCATTGGGCCATGCTGCAGTTCAATTGTCTGGAGCCTAGCATAGAACCCACAGCAACGGGCCATATTATTGAGCAGATTGCTATGATTCAGGATATTATAGCGAAAGGCTATGCCTATGAAGTAAATGGTTCGGTTTATTTTGATGTAAAGAAATATGCCGAAAAATATCCTTATGGGAAATTGAGCGGAAGGGTAGTGGCTGATCTTTTAGAAACCACCCGCACGCTAGAAAGCCAGGATGAAAAGCGGAATAAGATCGATTTCGCGTTGTGGAAAAATGCCCCGGACAAACACTTAATGCGTTGGAGAAGTCCTTGGGGAGAAGGCTTTCCGGGATGGCATATCGAATGTTCGGCCATGAGCAGCAAGTATCTCGGAGGACAGTTTGATATTCATGGGGGCGGAATGGACTTGCAATTTCCTCATCATGAATGTGAAATTGCTCAAAGCACCATCGCCCATGGGAAGTCGCCGGCCCGCTATTGGATTCATAACAATATGATTACTATTAACGGCCGGAAGATGGGTAAAAGCTATAATAATATTATTAAACTGACCGAGTTATTTAGTGGGGATCATCCTTTGCTGGAAAAAGGATATAGCCCGATGACGGTCCGGTTCTTTATTCTGCAGACCCATTACCGGAGTACGCTCGATTTTTCAAATGAGGCATTGCAGGCCGCTGAAAAAGGATTAAACCGGCTGTGGAATGCGTATGAAATTTTACAAGAACTTCCTGAACCTCAAAGAAACCAGAAGGGGAATGAAAAGCTGAATGATCAGATCAAAAAAAAGTGCAGCGAATGTGTGGATTTTATGAATGATGATTTTAATTCTGCAAAAGTATTGGCTAGCCTCTTTGAAATGGTTCCGATTATCAACTCCCTGAAATCCGGCCAGATCCAGGCAGAAGAGATCAGCAACACTGTGTTTGCCCTGATGAAAAAAACTTGGAAAGGTTTCCTGGAAGATATACTTGGTCTAAGGCAAGAAGAGGAAGCTGCAGATGATAGGTTGGATGGCGTGATGCAGCTCCTTTTAGATATTCGTAAGGAGGCCCGGCGGAAAAAAGATTATAGTACTTCGGATCAGATCAGGGACACCTTACAGAAAATAGGAATTGTCGTAAAAGACGAAAAAGACGGGGGTGCAAGCTGGACGAAAGCATGAGAGAAAACTTTGGTTTATAAGTTAACTGAAATTCGAGATGGGGCAGTTTAGGCTATTTGCTTAGGAATACTTCTTGATAGCTTTCATCTTTGCCGCCAGTGTTAATCTATAGAATGATGGATAGATACATTCTCACCATTCCAAACTCTTTTGGATATCCAGTCCTCGTCTGGTCCTTGCCAAAATTCGTTTTCAGGAGGCAGACCAAGCATCAAGAAAGCTTCTGAGCACAGATAAAGGCTGCCGGTGGAAATATAGCCTTGGGCAATTGCGCGTTGATGTCCCACCATACCTATCTGCAACCAACCATTCTTATCAAATGTACCAGGAGTAGAGAGCTGCCTTTTAATAACGGAGTAGAGAGCTGCCCGTACCTCCTGCGGTTTGATGCCTTTTGGCAGCTTTTCCATCAGTGCCATTTTGGAGAGCAGTTGAAAAGCGCCAAAACGATAGGCCAGTGAACGGCCTAACGGGGGATAGGTGCTTGTTGGAGAGATCAAGGATTCCTGAATATAAGCATAGCGTCGAGCTCGTCTTAAAGTGAGTTTATAAATATCCTCAAAGTGTGCTTTGTTGTCTATATTTGCTTCAATAAGCGTATGCAATACCTCCAAAAGCATAGGCTGGATCACGTATGAGTTGTAATAATCCCAATGGTAGACCGATCCATCTCCGTAGGTTCCATCACCGACATACCATTTTAAATGCGAGGTAATAGCCTTTTCGATAGGAGCCATTTCAAAGGTGCCGGTAAATTTAAATATAGCCGCTTCTACCATAGCACTGAAAAGCAGCCAGTTGTTGTTATAAGGTGTAATAATACGTGTTGATTTCAACGCATCAATAATGTTGTCTTTGGTTCCGGAGTCTAACGGTTCCCACAATTGATTTGGCGCTCTTAGCAGTGCCTGTGCCAAAAATGCAGCATCCACCACGGGTTGTGCTCCTTTATTAAAATTCATAAAATCGGGACTTTCCGGATCAGTCGCATTGTGTAGGCACGCTCTGGAAAGACGAATATATTTGTCTCTGCGTTTTCCCTCCGGGCTGCTATCGGGACCAAGTTCCAACCAGGGCGCCATACCAGCCAGCAGCCTCCCGAAAGCCTCCAGATAAGTGTACTTTTTGCGGCCTTTGGCAAGTGCTTCCACCGGCATGCGTTCTTTAAGCTTGTTTTTGCTTAAGGCAGTTAAAACCGGATCAGCAATTCTTACAAGGCTTTCTATCAGAAATTGTCGTTCCTTCATACCATCATCATGGGGATTTGGTTTTTTCAATGGCTTCGCACTCATTAAGAGTAAAGGAATTATTGTGAGAAAGGTCCATTTTGTGCTGATTTTAAGCCATTTCATTTTTAGTTATTTTCTGTTATTTCCTTCAATTTTATTTCCAAATTTTAAAGGATGGGGTATTGGCGGTTTTTCAACGGCCTGATGAAACACTTTTGGTATGTGCATCCAGTAGCCGTTAACCCATGTAAATCCTTCATAAGTACCATCGGGAACAAGCGATGCTTTATTTTCCTCCTGTCCTTTTAATGAAATAAGATGATCAAAAACAATCATGTTCAGGTCGTTGTCATAATTCAATCCTGCACCACCATCTCTTTTGTATTCCAGGAAGAAGCGGTTCTTAATGTCTGAAGAAACGGAGTCATTTTGAAAATTGAATACGGGAGCACCAAAAATAGGCTGACCATTTTTGAAAGTAAGTATTTCCAGTACTTTTTTATTTGTGTTAAGACTATACCCACACCATCCCATTAAGGTGTAATAGGTTTGATCTTTATATTGCGTCTTAACCATGTTATAATACAGCGCGCCGATCCAGGCTTTAGGACTTGTTATTGTGTCTAAATTGTGCATGTCAAACGTATTGTCAAAAAAGGGGAACAATTTGAGGCTGCCGTCTTTGGTATTGAATTGCAAAGCGCCATAAAACCGGTATTGAATGTTGGACATAGCAATTGCCCACGTAAATATACGAAAAGTGCTGTCCTTATCATAAATTATAGAGATTTGTCCGAGAGAATCAAATGAAAAATCGTAGGAATATTTTGTTTTCAGTGCGTCAACAAAAGCGGGGATAAAGGCGTCAGATGCGTTTTGCCTGCTTTCGGACATTGGCGCATTAATCATTTGATAAGTCAGGCTTTTTAAGGAATCCTGTACTTGTTCTAATTTGTTTCTTCCCTCTTCTGAAAGCTGAGCGCGCGTTTCGGTTGTTATGAAAAGACAAACCAAAAGAAAAAAAATACACCCCCATTTCATAAATACACCTCCTTGTTGTTATACCAATTGTTTCATGTAGTCAAAAATAGGTATTCTCCCTTTAATAAGGGTGTTTTTTTGAGGTTATAGGCTGTCGGCGAAGGCTTTTAAATTGTCAAATCTAGCATCAATCAAAGGATGAGGATAGGTTAAATCATGCACGGTGGTGCTTAAAAATATGGTATGCTTTATACCGGCATTTCTTGCAAACTGCATATCACTCAGGTTATTACCTACCATAATACTTTTGGAAAAATCTATTTCCGAAAAATCCTGTTGTGCTTTTAAGGCCATACCGGGATTAGGCTTTCTGTTCCAGGCATGCTCATCGAGGTCCGTTGCATAGTAAAATTTATCTATTCTTCCCCCTGTTTCAGTGATCCATTTTGATATTTGGTGGTTCATTCTGTGTAGTTCATCTATGCTTAGCAGGCCTTTCCCCACAGCTCTTTGATTAGTGCAAACGATAACTCTGCCAAATATTGCGGCTATCTTGCGCATTGCATCTTTCACACCGTCCATTAATTTCAATTGTTCCACCCCCAAAACATACCCCTTTACGTTATCCACATTCAATACGCCGTCTCTATCTAGAAAAATTGTCCAGGATTTATCCATCATTTTTTCACTTTAACTCCTTTTCTGCACGATGATAATCTTCAGGAACACCCATATCAATGAAATAAGCGTTTTGTATGGAAGCAAAAAAGTAACCGTCTCTTACAAATTTTTCAAGGTAATCTTTTTCAAAAGAAAATTTAGTTTCAAGAACCCGTTTTAAGAATTTTTTGACATTCAGATAATATACCCCGCCATTTATCAACCCTTTAGCATGATGTTTTTTTTCTTCAAAAGACGTTATCCGTCCAGCGACATCTGTTTGCACAGCTCCAAAACGATCGAAATCTTCCAAGGGCTTGAGCGCCACAGTACATTCAGCATTATTTTGGATGTGTACGTTTGTAAGGGCTTTTAGGTCAATTTTGAATAGCGTGTCACCGTTTGTTATAAATACCTTTTTTTCAGAAGCTTTTTTCACAGCTTGGGCTATTGCGCCACCTGTTCCTAATGGCTCTTTTTCAAAAGAAAAACTTAAATTATACCTTTCGTATTTTTCAATTAAATATTGATAAAGTAGTTCTGATTTATATCCTAGTGCAAAGATAAATTTATCAATACCTTGTGAGATAAAATAATCCATCACATAGTCTATGAACGGCTTTCCGTTGACGGGTGCCATGCTTTTAGGTAAATGAGGGACTTTACTGCGTAAACGTGTTCCAAGTCCTCCTGCAATGATGATTAGCTCATTCATTACGGAAAGATTGTTGCTTCTACTAACTGGCATATAATGTGTCCTACTAAAATATGTCCCTCCTGAACGCGCGGCGTATCATCACTGGGAATATTAAGAAGGATATCACTTAATGACCTTAACATGCCACCCGTACTTCCTGTGAATCCTACCGTTGAGATTCCCATATCTTTCGCTGTCTTAAAGGCAGATAGCACATTTTCAGAGTTTCCCGAGGTGCTCAATCCTACCAGTATATCACCCTTGATTCCCAATCCATCCACCAGTCTAGAGTAAATAACCTTGAACTCAAAATCGTTAGCTACAGCTGTCAGATAGGAGGAGTTACAATGCAACGCTTCTGCAGGTAAAGCTTTGCGGTTTTTATAAAATCTTCCCGAGAATTCTGCAGCGAGATGTTGCGCATCCGCGGCGCTTCCACCATTACCGCAAAACCATATCTTATGCCCTTGCTGAAAGGCACTGCTGATAAGTTTAACCGCATCTTCTATTTTTTTTAAAAAAGATTCATCTGCTAAAATTTCTTGCTTAACCGTAAGTGATTGCCGGATGCAATGCATTATTGTCTCTTTCATATTCTTGTTTTAGTTGCAGGTTATCCGATAGTCCAGGATTCCAGGCCCTGCTTTGTGAATTGATACTGATACACACTGCCTCCAAATCTCTTTAGCGCTTCAGCTACTTTATAGCGTAAATTACCGGGGCAATAAAAAATCATAAAACCGCCACCACCAGCGCCGCTTATTTTTCCACCCGTAGCTCCTGAGGCTTTCGCCGTCTCATATATTTCTTCTATCAATGGATTGGAAATATTTTTAGCCATATTTCGTTTTTGCTGAAACCCAAAATCCAGTATTTCGCCGATTTCGTTTAATCTCCCTTTTAACAATGCTTCTTTCATCTGGCGAGATTGTATTTTTAGTTGATGCATGGCATCTAGGGATTTTTCATTTTTTTGAGATACATTCCTTTGTTGTTCTTCAATTATTTTTGCTGATTCCCTGCTTGTGCTAGTGTAATATAGCAATAAGTTATTCTCTAATTCGTTAAGATACTCCTGGCGGACACGCAATGGATTTACAATTATCCTGTCTTCTTCATAGAACTCCATGAAGTTAACTCCTCCAAAGGTTGCAGCATATTGGTCCTGTTTACCACCAGCAAGGTTAAGGTCCTTCCGCTCAATATCATAGGCATAGCGGGCGATATCATATTCTCCTAAGGATAATTTTAACATTTCAACAAAAGCTCCTATAATAGCCACTACCAGGGTAGATGAAGTGCCGAGCCCACTACCTGCTTTCGCGTCCACTGCCGTACTTAAACGAAAGCCGTTTGCCGGAATACCGAAGTCCTTTTGAACCCGGTTATAAACTCCTTTTAACAAATCTAAAGTCCCATTGACGGGTAATGATTTATCCCATTGAAAAATTTCTTTCTCGTTTCTGTCAAGCGCTTCTAGAACTATTTTATCATCCTTCGTTATTTCTATGCTGGCCTTTGCATACATTGATATGGTTGCATTGAGGATGGCACCGCCATATGTATCACAATAAGGGCTTACGTCGGTGCCACCACCGGCTAAACCAATACGTAAAGGTGTTCTGCTGCGGTAAATCATCTTATAAGTTTTTGGCGTTGGATAAAGTTGCTTTACAATCTTTTTTTCCAATAATTGATCATGTCTCGCAAGGTGTCTTCCAAAGTAAAGTTTTGCTGCCAGCCCGTTATTTCAATAAGTTTCGAAGAATCACCAAAAATAACCGGTTCGTCTGATTTGCGTAACAGGGCCCTATCGGTTTGAAGGGGGATTTTTTGACCCATTATTTTTTCAATAAGCGTAACGATAGACTCTATTTTATAAGCGTGGCGACCGCAGACGTTATACACTTCGCCTGAAACGCCTTTTTCGGAGAGTAATAACAGGGCGTGTACTAAATCACGAACATCCGTTATTGCTCTTTCCGTAGATAAATTGCCGACGGTCATTTCATCCGTTTTTCCTCTTTCCCAAAGTACTGCCCTTTTTGTGAAGTCAGAAGCCACATCATTTACCTTTCGTGGCCCCGTCGTATTAAATATGCGGACTCTGATACAGCGAATATTGTCATTGGTGAAATATTGAAACCCTAGCAGGTCTTGTCCGACTTTACTTACTCCGTAGGGATGAAGCGGTAGCAGGGGCGCTGATTCAGCCACCGGGATATTCTCCGGATTCAGGGAAGCACCGTATTCTGCACTCGAGCAGGCAATCAGGATCATTGGATCATAATCGGGATATTGGTTTTTCAGGCTTTTTACCGCCTCGAAAACATGTATTGTGCCTTTTATATTGGTATCTATTGTTTCTTCAGGTTTCTCCCAGGAAACAGTCGGATAACTTTGCGCGGCCAAATGATAAATGAGTTGAGGGCGGTATTGGCCGATGATTTCTCCTACTTGCTGCTTGTTCCGTATATCACAGGGGATGTAATTAGCCTTATCCCGAACTTCTTCCAGACGGATGGTAGGATGAGTGAAGTAGGTGGCCGTTACTTTCTGTCCCTGGCTAAAATAATAATCTACCAGATGAGAACCGACCATACCACATCCCCCGGTAATTAATATTGGAGCTTCTTTAAGATTATTCATACTTTCGTGCTTTTATATTCAGGCAAAGATGAATCAAAAACCCAAAATCATTGTTGTCGGGCCCGGATATCCTTACCGGAATGGCCAATCTGTATATTTGAGTACGCTTTGTCAGCAATTGAGTAGCAAATTTAAGGTAGAATTAATAAACTATACGCTTCTTTACCCAAAGTTTTTGTTTCCTGGAAGTTCTCAGTTTGACAGGAATAAAAATAAAAAAATTATATTCCCGAATAAGCGAATGCTGAGCAGCCTGAATTTCTTTAGTTGGTTAAAAACCGCAAGATATATAAAAAACCAAAAACCTGATATTATAGCCATTGACTGGTGGCACCCGTTCTTTGGAATATGTAATTACTTTTTGACGGCTTTTTTACCCAAATCGGACCGGCGAAAGGTGCTCTTTATTACCGAAAATGTAATTTCTCATGAAGCCAACAAAGTAGATAAACTACTTACCAAGTTGGGTTTGAAGCATGCCCGGTGTTTTTTAGCTCTTTCAGAAGCGGTTGAAAACCATCTGGAGTCATGGTTTGACAAAAAAGTTTTTCGATCTGCGCTACCCATTTATGATTTTTATAGAATGGATGATAATCTGTCCACCCTAGAAGCCAGGAAACAGTTCGGCTTTGGAAAGGAAGATATTGTGTTTTTATTTTTTGGCCTTATCAGAAAATATAAGGGACTGGATTTGCTGATTAAGGCTTTCGCAGCTTTATCTAGAAATTATCCAAACGTAAAGTTGTTAATCGTCGGAGATTTTTACGAGCCTGCTGAGCCATACTTCGATTTGATTGAAAAATTTCAGCTGCAAGACAGGGTACACATGGAAAATAGATATATTCCGGATGGGGAAGTCGGCGCATATTTTCAGGCTTGCGATGCCGTCGTCCTTCCTTATCGCTCCGCCACGCAAAGTGGAATTTTAAGTATGGCTTACGGCTTTAGAAAACCCGTTGTCGTTACAAGAGTTGGTGAACTTGGTGCTTTGGTTGAGGAAGGGCAGACAGGTATCGTGGTAGAGAGACCCGAAGTGACGATGCTTACGCAAAGTCTTATTGCGTTCTTAAAGCTGAAAGAGCAGGCTGTGCCGTTTGAGGACAATATTGAACGGTACTTGGCTGAAACGGACGAATTTAAAAATATAGATAAGATTTTTCAGGAAATACTTGCTTATCTTCCATGAAAGTTACCACTTGGACTACTTTTACGCCTTACAGGCCTATCCTTTTTTCAACCAGGTAGTGGTTTCTGTCGACCGCGTTGCGTGTGATTAATTCCGCTAAAAACCCTGTTACAAACAGTTGAACACCTACGACAATAGAAATCAGTCCTACATAAAAAATAGGGCGATTGGCCGTCCCATATACATTGAAGAAGAATTTGGCGATGCCGAGATATACCCATATGCAGAATCCAATAAAAAAAACAAGGGTGCCCAATGTCCCGAAAAAGTGCATTGGTTTTTTCCCAAATCGTCCCACGAACATAATAGATATCAGGTCTAAAAAACCATTAATAAACCGTTCCAGCCCGAATTTAGATACACCATATTTTCTTGGACGATGCTCAACGACTTTCTCACCTATTTTATAAAATCCACACCATTTGGCGATTACAGGTATATAACGGTGCATTTCGCCATAGACTTCAATGGATTTAATGACCTTTTTACGATAGGCTTTTAATCCGCAGTTAAAATCGTGCAGTTTAATGCCGGTAACCCTACGGGTGATTCCGTTGAAGAATTTGGAAGGAATGGTTTTGCTGAGTGGATCATGCCTGTTTTTTTTCCATCCGCTGACGATGTCAAACCCATCTTCGACAATCATTCGGTATAATTCGGGAATTTCTTCTGGACGGTCTTGCAGATCAGCGTCCATGGTTATTACTACCTGCCCGGAGGCCATCCGAAATCCTTCATTGAGCGCCGCGGATTTTCCATAATTGCGCTGAAAACTTAATCCTTTAAAGGAAGGATCCGCTGCGGCAATTTGCCCGATCACCTCCCATGAATCATCTTTACTACCGTCATCGATCAAAAGCACTTCATAGGACAAATGGTAATCTGTCATTACCTTTTTAATGGTCGCACATAATTCAGGCAAGGATTCTTCTTCATTAAAAAGAGGTATAATAACCGTTACGTCCATGGAAACTGTTTTTTTATGAAAGCGGTTGTAATTGCGATTTGGGTTTTTTAGGGGCAAGTGCCGCACCTATAAGCGAGGCGATAAGTCCAGCAACCAATTCACCGATAACGATACCCGAAATTACAGATACCATAAAGAATTTCTCGGTCATGGCTAGTGCAGCTTTTATCTGGTCAGCAGCCATGCCTCTCTCTGCCATCGCTTGTCGGCTCACTTCTATCATCTTTTCCTTGTAGGAGGGGTCAAGTAAAAGAAAAATGATCATAAAAACAAGATAAACGCAGGTGGCCACTGCGGTAGTTTTGAATCCCTGAGCGAAGAGGTTACCGTAGGTTATATTCCCATTAAGCGCTTTGGAATGAGTGAATTGCGCGATAATAACGATCAGCATAAATATGATTGACGGAAGCCAACTCTTAAGACCCTGCTGAAAAGCCCAACCCATAACATAGTATATCACAAAAAGGGCAATCAATACCAGCCCTGCAATGAGTCCGTATTGCAAGTGCGTCTTTGGCGGTTTGTTTTCTTGAACGTCCTGATTTTCTGAAGGACGATTGTCTGGGAGCTCTTCCTGTTTGATTTCATTTCCCATGGTACGGTGTATTTTGATGGTTATGGTTTATTTATGATCAATTTATCCTTATGGATGATGCCCAATGGTTTTCCTTTTAATTTTGTTTGGTCAAAAGGGGTGTTTTGCGACTTAGAATGGGTCGTTTTTTTGTAAAAGGTCCATTACATATCCGGATCAAATAACGTAACCTATGCATCTACGCCATCTTGAATTTGTGGAACAGGTAGGTTAAAAGGTTTTCTCGACCGTACCGCAAGCGCCCTTATTTTTTCTTCCAGTTTCCAGTCCGGAATTGCTGTTCCAAGCACGCCAAAAGCGGTTTCCAGTCCGGTCATTCCCAGAGAGGCATATTCAAATTCTTTATTTTTACTGTCTTGGTCCTGGGGAAGGTGGTGGGATGCCAGGCAGTCGATTATTCCTTCTTTTAATGCCTGACGAAGACATTCTACGTCTGACTGCTCGCGGAGAGGAGGAGCAACTTTATAATTACTGTCAAATTTCTGCAATGAAGCGTCGGTGAGCAACAGATGATAGGGCGTTACAGAGCAGGTGACGGTTAGTCCTGCTTCTTTAGCTAATTTTATTAATTGGACAGAGTCTTCCAGAGAGATACCGGTAATATGCATTTTGGACTCGGTGTATCTCAGCAGGTCAAGATCTCTTTTGATCATCGTTATCTCTGCAATATCCGGAATGCCGCTAATACCTAGTTTTGTGGACCAGACCCCTTCGTGTACCAAGCCATGCTTGGAGATGGTTTCATCCACTGGTACTTGGATGATAGTTCCGTCAAAAGCCTTAATATATTGTAGGGCTTTGAGCAGTAGGCCGGAGGCTTGTAGCGGATGCAACCCATCGGAGAAGGCTTTAGCTCCTGCATAGTGCATATCAATCATCTCTGCCAAAGATTTTCCTTCCAGTGCTCTGCTGACAGCTCCTATCGGTAATATGTTAACGGGCAGATTCTCGGCTTGTCGTATAATATATTCGATTTGAGCCCTGCTGTCAAGTTGTGGACGGGTATTCGGTATGACCATTACCGTGGTATAGCCTCCTGCAGCAGCGGCAGAAGCTCCCGATTCCAGGGTTTCTCTATATTCGAAACCGGGGTCACAAAAATGAGCAAAGCAATCCATCCATCCCGGAGAAAGGTGCAGGTTCTTTATAGAGACGATTCTATCAGGCTCAGTATCAATTTGTTCTGCAATATTTGTTATTTTCCCATCCTCAATGAGCAATGTCTTTACCTGGCCATTTAATCTTTGTCCGGGTGCAACAATTCGGGCGTTTTTAACTAAAATCTTCATTTTTATTTGTTCTCTTTAGGAAGAGATTTCCAAAAAATCTGAACAAAAGTAAGATAAAACTGCCTGCCAAAGAAACAAATCGACAAAGCCCTAAATTTTTGAATTTTAATGCCTTTATTTTCCAAGGAGATGGGAAAAAGTGAAATTATCTTTATTTTTGCGCTGTTATAAGAAAAACCGAGATGTAGCGCAGCCCGGTAGCGCACTTCGTTCGGGACGAAGGGGTCGCTGGTTCGAATCCAGTCATCTCGACTT
>CAYXRN010000080.1:0-15585 GCA_964467635.1 uncultured Chitinophagaceae bacterium
CGGCTGAAGAAATTCAAAAACTGCCGATGCCGGTGCTGATCATTAATGGCACTACAGACTTGCAGACCGTCGCGGCGCAGGCGGAAAAACTCGCCGGAGCGGCTCCGACGGCGCGTGTACAGATCATCAACGGGATGAACCATGTTCTGAAAACCGCACCGGCCGAAAGAGCCGTCAACCTGGCGACCTACCGCGACCCAGGCCTACCCCTCAACAAAGAGCTTGTCATGGATATAGTAACTTTTATCAATAGCCTCTAATTGCCAACCATCCACTGGCAACACCCCGGAGAGCCGTTCTATAAGAAATGATTTAATCATTTCTTGCCTTCACGACAGGTGTGGGAAGCATAGGGACCTGTTAATTCCCGGTTACTCGTTTACAATAACTTCTAATTTCTCGGTTATCGGATCATCCTGCGGACCTTTACCTGTAATTTTCACTACATATCTACACGGTTTCCTAAATGGATGAGCGATCGAATTATATATTTTGGCCGGAACGGTTCCATCACCACAGTCAATGTAGATCGAACCCACCGTATTGTGTATTCTATTCCAATAAAACAGGATCGCCAACTTTTACATCGCGGACCAGATACTGATCTCACCATCCCCAGGCACTATTTCTTGCAATCTTTCCATTTTTTTCCGGGGGCAAGCCATTCAAAAAAAGATTATCTGGGATTAGCCACCAAACATGGGTTTATCAATACCACGCTTCAAAAGGAAAAACTGGTGAAATATCCACGAATATCCTGAGAGCTTGTCTGTCCGAGGAAAAAATCGCGCTGTTCATAGTCATAGCATAAAGCACCGTAGATAATACGGGTTGAACAGCTATTCAGGGAAAGAGACAAAAAAACAGTTTTCTAGACTGGGCTCAAACGGCCTTAGCCCCGCACACCCGCTCAATATAAACAGCATGCTGTCGGCCAACTAAAATAGATGCTCCCAGCTCAGCGAAACGTACGTATATGCCGCCCAAAACCCTGTGGTTATCTCATTGAATAGGCTAACGCCTTGGGCCGTTCCATCTGCTCTGTATACGCCCGGCCAAACCGATCGGTCACCTTTATCTCTAATGTATTGGTTGCATTAGACGCCGTCACCTTAAACATATGGCTGGTTTTGGCGGTCACAAAACCACTCGTTGGTGTTGCCCCCTTATTCAATCGCAATGCTTCATAAGAAATTATATGCAAGGGGTCTTTAACCTCTACTCTAGTTACCTGCAATGGCGCACCGTTCTCAGTCACCGCTACCTTCCATTGCTCGTCAAAGCCCCAAACATTGATTAATACTTCATTGCGATTGTTTTGCTCAGCATATTCCCCTGCATAATGCCGAAGGGCATCCGCTGTTACGTTGGGCGCAAAAGCCTCAGGCGTAATGTGACATTCATTTAAATCGTAGGCCCTGAATTGATAATCCGCATCATACCCTATGCTTTTGTACTTCCATTTGATGTCTTTCCCTTCCATGTTCCATACCGTATAGCCACCTGGGCTTCCATCTCTGCAGATATGTTTACCCGAATAATCTGCCCGGCCAGTCCACCACCAAGTAGCACATACTGCGGCTGTATTATGCTCCATTATGGCCGGTGAGTTCTCCCAAGCATGATTGCAATGCGTATGACCGGTAAGAATGTGTACGCGACTGAACCCGTTAAATGCATCGATAAACTCAGGCG
The DNA here is from genome assembly GCA_964467635.1 of uncultured Chitinophagaceae bacterium. Taxonomy (GTDB): domain Bacteria; phylum Bacteroidota; class Bacteroidia; order Chitinophagales; family Chitinophagaceae; genus FW021-bin31. The sequence continues at coordinate 1,696 of CAYXRN010000080.1, forward strand.
CATCTTCGAGCCTAAAGGTGGACGATGGTATTCCAGCCAAATTTAATGTGGGCCGGCCATTGAGTTGAATATGCATAGCGACCATAATAGGCGTGTCTTTACTAACCATAGCCAGATCCTTTTTCAGCCATTCCATCTGCGCCCTCACTACCTTAGCATTATAGGATCGGTCCCCAATGGATCCGGGTGATCCGCCTTCATTTACGTATTCTATATTGTCCAGAACCACATAGTGCACCTGCCCCAGGTTAAAAGAATAATAAGTCGGGCCGACCAACTCTCTGAACGCGTGCTCTGCTGCATGATCATCAGCAAAATACGGATCGTTATCATGATTGCCCATAATATTAAATATCGTGGTATTTAATTTGGCCAGCTCTGGCAGAAAATCATCCAAGAAGTAATTGTTATCATACCAATAGCTGTCCCAGGTTAGATCCCCTAAAGTGAGTCCATACACTTTAGCCCCTTTTGCTTTGTTGGACTCGATCACACCGTTGGCGTCTCTAAGAAAACCGGATCGGTACTGTTCCACATCATTGTTCCTCCCGGCCAAATGAAAGTCAGTCGCCACAACTACGACATGATTGGTATTATCAACAGGCGTTAATTCGAAATGTTTAGTCTCTACTTCATCGGTCGACAAGGAGAGTCTGTGAAAGAATTTAGGCAACCCCTTTTCTGCTGCAACTTCATAATTTCCCGGAATGGAAATAAATACATACCGATTGGTCTTATCTGACGGCAAATAATAAATCCCGTCCTTATCTGTTCTCGTCACCACCACGCCATCGGAAACAACCACATTGGGAACTCCCTGATCGCCATGGTACACGCGTCCTTTCACCGTCATACCCGTTTTGTCGGGTATTTCCCCAGGGTCATTATTACCAGAATCCGGAGGAGCCGACTCATCTTCTCCCTTGCTACATCCAATGATCACAAGCGGCAACAAGCTCTTTACAAAAATCCTTCTTGATATCCTGGCAGCCCTATATTTTTCCATTTTTCAATTGATTAGCTTTACGTGGTGTCCATTAGATTCTCCCGAACAGATTACCCGGTCGCGGGTCCCGCTCGGCGTCTTTTTATCTTGCATTAAACGTCCAACTCAAAGAACTATTCATTTATTCCGAATACTCAGTAGCCTGGGTTTTGTTCCAAATTGGGGTTGGTTAATATTTCTTTGGTAGGAATAGGCCAGAGATATTGTCTGCTTTTATCAAAGGAACGGGGTAACAAAAACTTAATCAAGCCCGCTTCGTACATTTTGCTAAAATCAGGTAATCCGTCTTCGTCAATATCAGGTGTACCGGGAAAAAACCACAGTCCTTTGTCATACACTTTCTCCTTTAATTGCTGCGGGTCAAGCATGCCGAAAATAGGCCTTGTCAGTGCTTTCTCGGCAAGGCGCCATCTGATCAGATCATAAAACCTCCTGTTTTCCCAGGCAAACTCAATACGACGCTCGTTCCGTACGGTTCTCCTTAAATATTCCTGTCCCAAATTTTCTACTTCCGGATAATGCGCTACGTCGTTAACATTCACGCCATAGGCTCTGGACCGCACAAGATTAATCGCGTGCAACATGGTTTCATCCAGCTCATTTAATTCAATTTTGGCCTCTGCATACACTAGTAAAATTTCGGCATAGCGCATCACAATAATATCAAAGTCCGTCCTCCTATCTCCTCCCCAGCTTTCGTCGACACCTTTATTTAATATGAGCCCGTTATAGGAAGCATACTGATTTACCGCCCGGGAATCGTTATTGGTAACCATCTGGCCGGTATTAACATCCAGTACTTGTGTGGCATAGGGGCTTGGGTCATAGATGTACCCCAGATGCGGTGTGCCAAATTCCACTATTGTAGCCGCCAGCCTGGGGTCCCTGTTTTCAAAGGGATGCTGCGGATCGTACAACGGCGATTCGTCAATAGGTAACCCATCTGTACAAGGGAATGCACACATTAAGTCCCAAGACGGCTGAGCCGTACCTGAGCCACCTGCATTTCTGGTAATAAAATTGGTCGTCGTCCAATATTCACCCAACTCTGTTGACCGGGGAATAGCATAAATGGTTTCTTTTGCATTTTTTGTCGTCGATTTAAAATACTCCGCAAAATCGGGATACAATTCATACACCCCTAAATCCATACAAGCCTTTGCCGCATCACGTGCAATTTCAAAGTCCCCCATATTTAACGCCGTTCTGGCTTTAAACCCATAAGCCATTCCTTTAGTTCCTCTTTTTAACTCATCACCTCCATAGGACAGCGGAAGGACACTCGCAGCATAGTCAAAATCAGCATAAACAGAGTCCAGTATAAGTTGCTTATCTATTCTGCCCATATCAAACGCTTCTTCAATAGACAGGTATGTCTGAGAAAAGGGCACATCCCCATAAAGAAAAATTAATTTAGCATAAGCAATGGCTCTCATAAGGCGGGCTTCACCACGGAATCGATTTAACGTTTCTTCCGGTACGTCCGGATCCCCCTCATTGATATCTCTCAAAATTACATTTGCCCGGGCAATCACTTTATACTGGTTGGTCCACACCAGTTCCGCCACACTCCATCTGCCGTTAATGGTCCCCGCTACGAATGCTTCCGGACTTTGCCGATGGGTCCAATTATCCGTGAAACGTTCCACCCGCACATTAATCTCATTATAAAACAAGTAATCCCGGTACAGGTCGTTTAACGACATTGTAATTTGTTCTTCGTTTTGGTTCCAGTTCTCACTTGACGCCTCCGAAAGCGGGTTTAAATCGAGCTTAGCACAGGAGGCCATTAACAAGCTCAAAAAAATTATATACTTAGCATTTTTCATATCGAAATATTCAAAAATTAAACTTAAAATTTAACGGATACACCAAACAAATAAGATCGAGAAATATAAGAACTCTCCGAGACTTCAGGATCCCATCCATCAGGAAAACGATCGATCGAAAACAAATCCGTTGTGGAAACGAACAACCGGAGATTGGTTACGCCTACCCGGTCCAAAAAGTCAGACGGAAGCGTATAGCCAAGCGTAATATTTTTCAATCTAAAATAAGCACCGTTAATCATCCAGAAATCGGAAGTCTCATAATTATTTCCCTCTGCACTTGTGCGTGAAAGTCTTGGATAACGCGCATTCAAATTCTGCTCGGCCGTATTATATACACTCCAATAATTTCCATCAATAATCTTTGGCGGATTGGTCCAGGCAGACATAAAGGGTCTCACCATCGCATCCGTTAACAAACTATTCTTTTTTGCAACGCCCTGAAATGCAACGAACAGATCAAAATTTTTATACTCGGCGGTAAGGTTACCTCCATACATGTATCTTGGCAATGACCCCCCTAATAATACCCGGTCATACTCCGGTGAAATCTTGCCATCAGGCGCTCCATCCGGACCACTGATATCTACATATTTAACATCTCCCGGCTGCACACCAGAAAAGATTGCAGGTGAAGAGCTCGCATCGTCCTTATCCTGATAGAGTCCCTTGGAACGATAACCATACAATTCATTGTACTCACTCCCTTGTCGTGTAATGGTCGTTGAGCCGATGACAATTCTTCCATTTAAGTCACCCATTAGCGACCTGAAGTCCGAAAGATTAAATGTCGCTGAATACCTAAAGTCGTTAACCTGGTCTCTCCAGGAGAGTTGCAAGTCCCAGCCCTTTGTCCGCATGGTTCCTGCATTTTGATCGGGGCTCGTAAATCCTGTATACAAAGGTATTTCGAGTGGCAGGAGCATATCTTTGGTTCGTTTATCATAATAATCGAAGGTCAGCGAGAGTTTATTGGCTAAAAAGTAAGCATCTACCCCTATGTCTTTCGTTTCGGTTCTTTCCCATGTGATATTAGCAATCGCATATTGTACTTGTGCAGCAGCCATACCTGAGACAATTTTGTCCCCCTGATAAAAGAGCGGATTGGTAAACTGCAATGTCGTCTGATAGGGATAATTGCCAATACGTTCATTGCCCAATTGTCCCCACGATGCCCTGATCTTCAAAAAAGATAATATATTGTTCTCTTTAAAGAAATCTTCTTGGGTGATCACCCATCCGGCAGACACCGACGGAAACGTCCCCCATCTGTAGTCAGGGGCAAATCTTGAAGATCCGTCCCGGCGTATATTCGCCTGCAGCAAATACTTCCCACCGTAGTTGTACATGACCCTGCCAAAGAATGATCTGTAGGACGTTTCATAAGCCGTTCCCGAAGTGGTCTGGTAGTCCAAAGGAGCTAAATCCAGGTACGGAAAGTCGGACAGTTCAAAATTATCCCCATCCGCATCAACAGCTTCCCTAAAATTGTAAGAATCCTCATAACCAGCCATCATATTAAAATGATGCGCGCCAAAAGACTTATCGTAATTTACAAATAATTGATTGACAATTCCTTTACCATCTGTTCGCTGCTCCGAAAGTGACGTTGTCGTATGCCCCTCTATGTACCCCACAAGCTGCGTGGGATCGTCTGCATTATAATAAGGAATTTTCTTTCTGAAATTCTTGTTCTTAATGGTATATAACTGGGGAGCAAATACCGCTTTTACCGACAATCCTTCTATCGGCCGCACATCAATGGCGGCCCGCCCTTGAAACATATCTCGCCATTCATCCCTGCTTCCTCCGTAATGCAATTCTGCGTAAAGATTAGCACCGTTCTTTCCACCGGATATTCTTCCGTCCGCCCACCGGGCCGAATAAACCGGAGCAAAACGCCTCGCGTCTTCCACTGGATTAAGGGCAGGTTCCGCTCTATGCCGTCTGTTGTAGGCCATATCTACATCAACCGTTATAAAATCATTGATTTTAATTTTATTCCTTAACCTCGATGAGATTCTTTCATAGTAATTATAATCGTACAAACCATCTACTTTTTCATAATTAATTGAGGCTCTGGTTTGAACCCGGTCACCACCACCAGAAACAGTAACCTGATGATTTTGCCGGGGGGCATAGTCTTTCACAATTAAATCCACCCAGTTGGTAATCGGATATCTATCGGGGTCCCATTTGTTTCTTTCAACCCAATTGTCGATATCATCCTTCGAATAAAAAGCATATTCCTGCCCATCTACATTACCTGCATCATTCCAGGTATATTCGTTAAACATTTCCATATAGCGTTTAACCCCCACGACCTTGGGAAATTGAGTGGGTTTCTCAATGCCAAAAGTGGCATCATACTGCAATGATAAATCACCCGATTTAGCTTCTTTTGTCGTAATTAAAATAACTCCGGCTGCAGCCCTTGATCCATAGATAGAAGCGGAAGCAGCATCTTTCAGAACGGATATATCCTGAATATCTTTCGGATTCACGTCGTTGATACTCGCTACAGGAACACCGTCGACCAGAATCAAGGGATCTGAATTCCCTATGGTTGTTATTCCTCTTATTTTAATGGAGGCGGCAGCACCTGGCTGACTATTGGACCGGGTCACCATGACGCCGGGTATGGTACCTTGTATGGCTTGTGAAAGCTGCGTAATATTACGCTTAGCAATATTCTCTCCATCCACATTCGCTACCGAACCGCTCAAATCCTTCTTTTTGGCGGTACCATAACCGATAGCAACAATCTCATCCAGGCTCGTGGCTGTAGCTTCCATAACGACATCTGCTTCCTTACCCGTTCCCAGATTTACCTCCTTTGTTTTCATGCCGATAAAGGTAAACACCAACACCGGCCGCACATCTGCCGGGATAGTAATCGTGTAGTTTCCCAGCTCATTCGTAACGGTACCAACACTGGTTCCCTTTATACTAACGGTCACCCCGGGCAACGCTTCGCCACTCTCATCGGATACTTTTCCCCGCACTTCCCTGTCATTTGACTGGGCAGACAGGGTTACGGAACCGACTAGCAGTAAAAAGATGCTAAGCACCAAGTAGCTATATCTTTTCATATTATTAAAATTTATTTTATTTAAGTTTTAAATCTAATTGCTATAGACGGCTATATCATCTATAAATAATCTGGCCTTTGACATATCCTTCCCTATTCTGAACCGCACAGGCCCGTTAATATCCAGCTTATATTCCTTAAAGTATTGCTCACTCACAGAACTGACCACCAGGTCCTCTCCCATCTGGTTCCAAGTATCACCTCCGTCTGTGGAATATTCTACTTTAACATGAATAGGAATCTCCTTGGTGTCATTGGCATTCTGCGTTGCTGCACCATAGTAAAAAGAGAACAGAGAAGCGCCATTCGGGAGATCAAAATTCATCTCTAGATAAGGGGAAACGCCTCCCCTGAGCAGCATAGCCCATGTTCCGATTTTATTTGTTATAGACCCCGCTGAAATACTGTACATTTCGGGCATGAGCCAATTTCCGGTCGGAAACGTGTCCTCCTCTCCGGCATAGGCACTTTTTCGGTCTCCTTCATGCTGTTCCCAGCCTTCAGGAAAATTGGGATAGAGCACCTTCTCTTTGGGTACCACAAAATCTGCAGCGACAATACCGTATCTGGGTATAATTCTCGCTTCCTGCTGGCCGTCCATAATATAGACCCAATTGGAGGTAACGGTATTGAGATTGGCACGGATACGGACATAATAGTCTGCCGTATCATTCAAGCTGCCGAAGGTGTAGAAATCCTTAGCAATCACCACATATCGATCCAAGGGTTTTTCACTGGATCTCGCATCCAACAACTGGACCATGTAGGAAGTAGCACCCGCTACGGTATCCCAGGACACCGTAATACTTGAGTTGGAATAATCCGACAACTGTACATTTTCGGGCACCCTATTTTTGTAGTTGCCCAAATCTTCGGTACTATCTGATTTACAGGAATAGACAAACAGCCAGACCATAAGTCCCAATACCTGAAAAACATACATCGTTATTCTTTTCATCGTAAAAGTTCGCATACTATTTAAAAATTAAAATCAAAAAACAAACTATATGACGTTATTTAGCTATGAAGTGGCATTCCAACGCACCCAGCCGACCATCCCATTGCTCCTGCTACATGCTCATTAGTTAATACTTCAATTCGATATTAAAGGGGGGGCTAACTACAGTTTTTTATTGCACGATTATGGACATTCGACACATGGATAATACCCAATGGGTGCCTCCAGATATAATGGGCCGCTTGTGAGCAGTATATTTTACCCCAGTTGTCCTCGCTCAGGATTTGAAAAATAGCTATTTCTCAATGGACGTATACATGCGGATGATCTTTTAAACTAAATTGACAATCCGCACAATTGCAGCAAAAATACTTCCTCCACACATGACTCCCTAACTAAAGATTCACTACACCCAAAAAACATCATCCACAGCCATTTAGTGTGTTGGTGCAGACGAATATTCAAATATGTTCGCTCCCCGAAAGAATGTTCCGTCTTGGCCTTCCAAAGAGGAAGAATAACCCAGGTAAATTTTATTTTTGACCACTTTTATCCCTTCGGCCTCCATGGCCCCTTTCCTATTCGTAATCCCGGAATAGAATAGCGCTGCCGGATCGGCTATAGCGGCCACCTGTGTCCTTTCTTCTACTGTATTGCCCTTCAAATCAAAAACCGTGACATAGGCACCTTGCGGCCGCTTCTTGCTCGGACCGTTACCCTCGTAGAAATAAATATAGCCGTCCGAATCAATTTCGATACCCTGATTGGAGTAGGCATTGACATCCTTTGAGAAATTCTTCCCGGGTAATAAAGAAAAAGTACCCAAGGGCGTCAAGCTGTTTAAATCATGGCCGTCAACCGTTCTTATTTCCGTATGGACACTATCGGCTTTTTTCTCACCGCCTACCTTCACTTTAAAAGTAAAGGTGCTTACCGGGGCAGCCTTTACATCCGCTAGCCGATAGGTGTAAAAATTCCTTATGATCCCATCGTTACGCTTCTTGCTGGCTAAGAAACATATATACTTATTTTCACTATCAATAGCCGCAATAAGTACAAAAAATTCCCCTTTATTGAGAAAATAAGTATCTCCACCATACCCCTTGTACGTCTTCCCTTTTTCGTATTTAATTCTGGAGACCGATCTTGCCCCCCAATAATGCCCTGACTCCAAGCGGCCTCCGGCAAGATGTTTGGTAGCGTTGCTGCTGACCCATACATACGGCCCCTCCTTGGTATCTTCGACTACTACCGTCCCCCCATGGCCGAAGTATTGCAGTGTCATATAATTCTCGCCCGCCGGGCTGTTGGGTCTTGCTTTAATAATATACACGATATCTCCGCTTTTTGCCCGGCCGTTCTTATCTCTGGCCGAACCACTTAATTGCGAATAATAAATATTCCCCTCGTTATCAAAGTCAAACGTCTGCATGCCATGAAACGGATCTTTTAATAGTACATTTCTGCTTTTGACGCGAATACGGGAGAGGGAATCCCTCAGAACGGACAACGAAAGGGGATAACTGATTGCTCCGTTTTTCCTGTTTACGGGATTTCTGTCGTCCATTGAATTCGACGTGGTTTTACCGTCATTACAAGACGCAAACCCGATCGCCCCAAGCAGTAGCAAGCTATAATACCATGCAACACCGCTGCATCTTTTCAAACTGTCCATTGTGATCAATTTCTATAAAGCAATAAAAAAACACATCAATACACCCGAATCTCACATATCCTGACGTGATCAATTCCATTGGTTTCTTTAACAGTTACCCGTATTGCCGGAGTAAGAACCGTTTTTTCAAGCCTGTGCCTGTTCATCCGTTGCCAATTCTGCTCTACTTCAAGTAATTTTTCCCACTTGCCATCGTTCAGGTATTCAATTTCATAGCCCTTGACCGTTTCCGGTTGTGGTTTTCCCCAAACCATCGTTGGACTGTATCCTGCACTATGACTTAAGGTGAGTAAGCGATGCAAAGCGGTGTCAAAAATCAGCTGCAGTTCCTTTATAGTTACAGGATTATCCCATTGTAACTGAATCCAGGCCGGCAAGCCTTCTCTTGGATCACTCATCCACCGATGAATACCAGGATTGGCGCGATCCTTGGGGACCCCTAACTCGCCATGAACGCTTCTGGTCTGTCCGCTGATAATATTTTTGGCAGTTCCGCCGGCAAATTCGCTAGAAGCAGAAACGATAGCCTGTAACGCTTTATCATTTTTATCTTCATTTTTTATCCCGATTAGATAACAGTCGTCCCGCAGCAACTGCTGTTGTATGTTCTTAATGTCCTTCTGGCTCTTGACCAGCTCCTGCAAACTCAACTGATGCTGAAGCGAGTAAGCAGCCGCTGTTCCTACGCCCTGTCCGGTAACGGCGCAAGTGGCCATCACCCTTGTGGATGCAAAAGCGATATGACTGGCAGACATACTTCTCCCTGCAAACATCAAATTCGGAATATTTTCTGATATAAAACACCTTAATGGAATTTCGTATAAATAGGGTAATTTGTACACGTTGGAAGGCTGCTCATCGGGCTTGTCAACTCCTTCAGGCGGATGGGTATCTATCGGCCAGCCGCCGTAGCCTATGGCATCATCAAATGGCTTGCTTTGGAGCAAATCTTCCTGGGTAAGCGTATATAAACCGACAAACCGGCGACTCTCTCTTTTCCCCGGCAAAAAGCCAAACCAGTCTAAAGCCCAATTTTCGGCACCATGGTCTCCGTGATTTTTTACATGATCCCAAATGCCTAAAACGATCGACAATAATTCTTCTCTTATCACCTCGTTATCTTTAATGGTGTTGAGCTGTCCACCCCACTCGGCCCACCAATATCCATATTCCAGTCCTTTATCTATTCCCTGTTCGGCATGAGGCCGGAATCTAAGCTCATGTTCTGAAAATTTCCTGACCCAGGAAGGCGCAATAAATGGCATAGGTTGATCATGCTTTCTCGCTGTAAATAGAATCGATGACCCAAGCGTCTTTCCGTCAGCCTTCTCTACCGCCATAGTTTCACCAAATTCGTCCTTGCCTTCTCTGCCAAACCTAAAATGGGCCCCTGCTTCGTAGCCGACCTTCCCGTCACCAGTGCAATCAATAAACAATTTAGCATCAATATAAAATATATCATCGGTGCTTTGTCTTTCCGCAATTGCCCTTACAATTCTACCGTCTTTCATCTCTACTCCGGTCACCGTTGTATCTAAGTAAAGGTCCAAATTCTTCTCCATCCTGCATTTATCGTAAAACGTCAGATCCAGTATGGAAGCGGAACGCTGCGGGTTGTTAACAGAGGTATCCAGCCTGATTTCTTCAATAATACCCGACTCTCTGGCCTCAACTGCTAACGCTTCCCCTTTGTGCCAAGCTCCGTTCCCATCGGCACCGACAATGTGCATTCTGATTTCACTGGAACAATTTCCGCCCAATACCGAGCGGTTTTGAACTAGAATAACCTTGCTTCCCAGTCTTGCAGCAGCTAAAGCACATGGCACACCAGACGGGCCACCTCCTACGACTAATATATCACAAGAGCGTTCATGTTTTTGTAATTTACCCATTTTCTATTTTTTTACTTTCTTTATCAATTAGCTTTTATTAACTTATTTGACTATAGCCTTGCAAAAGAGCATAACCGCTGTGCATCAGGCTACTTGTAGCTCCGGGTTCTTTTTGTTATCAGTGCTTCTGGGATGCTGCGGCTTAATCATCGTCCAAAGTAGGACTACGCCCACCGGATGCAAAAAGGCCATCACTAAAAATAAACTTTCCGCACCAACAGTACCCAAAAAGTGTCCGATAAAAAAATTAAAAATTACTGCACCCGCAGCACCGAACCCGCCTGATATCCCTAAAACACTGGATACGTTCCTCACAGGAAAAGCTTCTGCTATAACCACGCCTAAGGCATACAACCAACTCACGCACATCGCACCAATAAAGCAAAACAGCGCAATGGTCATCCAGGCACCTGGCAAATAGGGAACCAAAATACACAGCGGCGCAATAATAGCGGTGCAACTCAACATTACTTTCCGAGCCCGCAACGGTTGTTTTCCTTTCCTTACCATCCAATCCGACCAGGCAGAAGAACCAACGCCTCCTATATCTGCAATCAAAAAGGGAATCCAACCCACCATGCCGATTTGTGCCAACGTTAATCCACCTTGCTGTTGCAGATACCCCGGCAACCAGAATAGACAAAAGTACCACAACGGATCTGTGATAAAGCGAATCAGCACAACCCCCCATAAGCTCTTCGTTTTCCACAGCCCGCCCCATGTAAAGGCTTGTTCTCTGGACATCCCGGACGATCTTGCCGCTTCTTCTGCAATGCGTTCAGGAGGATCTTTATACACAAGCAGCCATACGACTGCAATAACTAACCCAATAACACCTGTCCAGATAAATGCATGATGCCAGCCATGTTTAATGCCTATCCATGCTACCAGCGGCGGTGCAATAATAGCACCAATAGAGCCACCAGCCACAGTCAAACTATTTGCAGTAGCACGCAGCTTTCCCGAAAACCAAACGGTTATCGCTTTCAACTGTGCAGGAAAATTGGTCGGTTCCGCTAGACCAAGTAAACCACGAAAGAATCCAAATTGTACAACCGTCTTGGACAAACCCCCTCCGATACTAGCAAGCCCCCACGCTACTACACCAAAAAACATGACTAAGCGGGCCCCAAACTTGTCGACCAGCCAGCCTGAGACGGGATACATTAACGCATAACATAGAGTAAATATATTTACAAGTATGGCATAGCCTTCGTTGCCGATATTAAATTCTTCCTCCAATAAAGGTTTAAGAATAGACAGCAGTTGCCGATCAACATAGTTAAAGACAATAGCCAAAAAAATGGTAAAAACAATTACCCAACGCCTTCGTTCAGGCTTCTTCAATAATCCCATAAACTTTTTTAAGCCGTTTTCTGATGTTTATGCACGCATTCACTCAAATAGCAAACGGTATGGTTTTATGCATGATTCTTAATCGCTAACCTATTGTTTATATCAAACTGTCTAATCATGCCAATCTGATATTTTCATTGTAAAGCACCTTTTATTAATAGACCATCAGCAGAAGGAAAATCTATCCCCAACAAATATGCAACCATTGGAGCAATATCGATAACATCCATTTCCGGAATAACGCTTCTGCCTTTTATTCCCGCACCAAAAGCAACAAATCCGGTCTGTATTTCCGGAAAATCCGGAAAGTAACCATGCCCCGACCCATGGGTAGACAAAAGTGCATCCCCTTCGGATGCATTACTAAAAGCTATTCCTTTATTAGCGGTTAGCGCCAAGACAGCATGAGGGTCGGCACCGGAGGAAATCAATTCGCGCTTATCGATCACCCGGAAGCATCGTTTAACTCCTACCGGCAGGGCCTGTATAATAGCCCTTACTTCCGATAAAGTCGCTGAATCACCCGGATTTTTAAGATACAAAAAAGTAGCTCCGCCCGCTGAGTAGAATTGAGCCTTCCAGTCTCCGCCTTCCTGATTCCCGATCAGTCCCGCTTCCTTCAGCCATACATTGGGACAAATAGCCGTGTGCTTATTGACATGCCCATGATCCCCGGTTACGATGACCGTTGTACTCTCTAAAATACCAGCTCTCTCCAAGCTCTCGACAATCGTTCGGATAGCCCGATCTGCACCGGCGACTGCACGCTTCACCATGTCTCCATCCGTGCCTTGCACATGTTCAAAATGATCGACGCAGGAAATATGGATTGTTGTTAAAGCTGGTTTATATTTTTGAATAAGATAGGCGCCTATTCTGGCCATAGTTTGATCCTGCGCCAAATAATTTTTCTTCTTAGCAAAATCGATTTCTGTCAGTTTTCCGGTGGCAAACCGCTCTACTTCTATAAGTAAGTCTTCAGGTGTACAATAAGGGATGGTTGCAGTTAATTGAGACGTCCCTTTCTTTTTAAAAGCAGGCACGTTGTAATCAATAGGAGCACCAACAGAAACAGGCCAATACACTGATGCGGAGATCATACCAGCTTCCCGAACAGCATCCCACAGGGTAGGTGATTGGATTGCGTCATAGTACCAATTCAAGTCAACCGCGCCCTTTTCCGGATTGAAAGGAACATTATAGTAAATGCCATGTTTGGCCGGCAATACGCCGGTCATGATAGAGGTATGACTCGGAAACGTTAGGGAAGGGAAAACGCTATTGACTCCTTTCGCATACACGCCTTTCTTCATATCTATCCGTAAGTTAACCATCCCCCAGGACGGGTCTAAATAAAATTCCGGACGAAGGCCATCAATGGAAATAATCACCACATGTTTGGACTGCTGGCTAAAAGACAGCTTGGATATTAAAAGGGGAATAATAAGAATAGCAAAAAACCATTTCCTCATAATACTAAATAATTAATCTTCTGTTATCTCCTTTGCTCCTGGATAAATACAAGGTTGATGGAATTGGCGGGACCGTCTACAAAACATAATTATGAAACCGCTTAAATAGCCACTTCCTTTAATTTGCGGTGTTTCCGCCTTCAGCTGATGGCAGCTTCAGGTCAAACTTTTTTTCTCATTCATAACACCACCGGAAATTCCCTTTACGTCGCTGGAGACACCCTCATATCTTTTTCTATCCTGTGATCAACCAACCGTTCCATTCGGAATTTACAGCACAAAACCTATTCCCGCTGCTGAAACGTTTAAACAACTCCTACAAGAAAAGTACTCTTGTATCTCCAGACCCTCACTGTATTAATACGACAAAGGCGGTTATTCGGGGGGGCGGATAAATAAATTTTTTGTTCAGCGCTGCAGGAAGCAAGCCGTTGCCTACTCAAACAATTCTTTGTGTACCGCTTTAAGTATTCTTGTTAAAGCGGCTTTATCCATCTCATTTAATGGAGGTAAGGTATCCTCAAATAGCATATAGGAGAGGGCCTTCAATTCTTTCCCTTCCGACTGTGTTAAGTAAGCCAGCAGCCACTGCTTTTCCTGCTCCGCCAATT
>CAYXRN010000081.1:0-15297 GCA_964467635.1 uncultured Chitinophagaceae bacterium
ATTGACAACTACTGCAGCACGAAAGAAAAGCAGATAATGACCGTCTAAATTAATAGGGTGCAGCATGATAAAGCCTTCTATTCCCAAGGGAACGCGTGATTTTGGTCCCGAGGTAGTAAGAAAAAGAGATTATATTCTACACGCCATACGTGCAGTTTTCGAAAAACACGGTTTTCAGCCCCTGGAAACGCCTGCCATGGAAAACCTCACCACGCTCACCGGTAAATACGGGGAGGAGGGAGACAAGCTCATGTTTAGGGTACTGAACAATGGCGATATTTATTCCAAAGCTTCCCGCACAAACGATTCAAAAAGCCTGGCAGCGGCCATCAGTGAAAAAGCGCTGCGCTACGATCTGACCATTCCTTTCGCCCGTTATGTAGTCATGCACCGCAATGAGATTGCCTTCCCCTTTAAGCGGTACCAAATCCAGCCGGTGTGGCGCGCAGACCGGCCACAAAAAGGGCGTTACCGGGAGTTCTTTCAGTGCGACGCCGACGTGGTAGGCAGCGATGCCCTCCTCAACGAGATGGAGCTGCTGGCCATTTACGATACCGTATTTCACGAGCTTGGTCTGGGCGGATATGAGCTGCAGGTCAATAACCGCAAGCTGCTTGCGGGGCTGGCGGAGGTTATTGGTAAGCCGGATCAACTGACAGACATCACCATCGCCATAGATAAGCTGGATAAGATCGGATTGGAAGGCGTTAGAAAAGAATTGCAACAGCGTGGATTAGCCGATGCTGAAATCACCGCTATAGAAAAATACCTTGCGGTAAAAGGCTCCAATCAGCAAAAGCTGGAACAACTGGCCAGACTATTGAATACATCCGCTGTAGCCGAAAGGGGAATAGCGGAATTACAAGCCATCTTGCAAAACGATTTTTACGCTTATCATGAAGCTCCGGTACTGAACCCTACCCTGGCCCGCGGACTCAATTACTATACAGGAACCATCCTGGAAGCAAAAGCTCCTGCTACCGTAAAGATAGGAAGCATCGGCGGAGGCGGTAGATATGACGACCTGACCGGCCTTTTCGGAATGGAGGGGCTGTCGGGAGTAGGCATCTCTTTTGGCGTAGATCGCATTTATGATGTACTGGAGGAATTGCAACTGTTTCCTGAAATGACAGCGCAGTCCACCCAGGTGTTGTTCTTACAAATGGACGCAGAAAGCCTGCCTGATATATTTCAACTCCTGGCCCAACTGCGGCAGAATGGTATAGCGGCAGAAGTTTATCCCGATGCAGCGAAGTTCGACAAACAAATGAAATATGCCAACAAACGAGGCATTCCTTACGTTGCCATTGTAGGAGAAAATGAACGGCAGGCGGGAAAGGTAAGCATCAAGAATATGCAAACCGGAAAACAAGAGCAAATACCAAAAGAAACAGTAACCGATTATTTAGCGCTGTAAGCAATGGATTACCTTGGCTACCATCCTAAACCTCGTGCAAAAGGCTTGGACGACGGGCTTTCATACCCGGCAATGATAGCGTTTAAGCTGGTCTTCTTTTGCTCCCTTCCTAAAAAACCCGCCGGAGCTCCACTGACAGAGCCCGGCAGGTCAGGTTAAAAAGGGGTTATCTTACCGGCACCAGATCCAATACCATAGGTACGTCCGCGGTACCATAATTTCCATCCGCGGTAAACCGCAGGAAGGCTTCAGTCGAGTACAAGTGTGATTTCAGGGCCGAATAATATTTGAATTGGATCATGCCTTTTTCAGCAGCGGTCCCATGAATGAGAATAAAAAATGCCGATACTTCTCCCTGTTGGACCAAAGTTCCTGTTCCCCTGCATTCCCCGCCGATAAAGGCGGCCAACTCATCTGCCTTTCGGATATGGGGCAGCAACGGTTCGGGAACCTGTACAACCACGGTCATCGTTACCGTATATTGGGCCATCTGGGTAACCGCCCAGGAAGGAGCAGGAACCTTGGGCAATGGGTGGTCTTTCTTTTTGCAGCCAAAAAGGCAAAAGAACAACCCTAATGTACATACCCTAAAAAAATATCGTTCCATGATTTTCTCTTTTACGCGCGTTAATACTTGACGACTTTATAGACCAACTGTTTTCCACCTACTTGAATATGCAGAAGATAAACGCCGGGATCACAATTTGCACCGGAATTATTCCTGCCATCCCAATACAGGAGATGTGCCTTCCCGCTCATCTTTTCGGGCGGGTGTTTAAATACGCATTGCCCTTGCATATTATAGATCGCCATTTGAACCGTATGCCGGCCGGGTAATAAATGAAGCTGTATGGTCAGCTTGTCGTGAAACGGATTGGGAGAAATGCCGGCCGTCAGTTGCTCTTTTCCAAAATACAGCATGACCGGCCTGGCCAGGGAACCTATGCGGTTGCCGGAATGATAGCTCATGACAGGTTCAGTCCGGGCGACTATTTCTCCGTGTCTTTCTACTTCAAAATGCAGCAACTGAACCTCTTTTCCCGGAATATTGAAAAAGAGCGCCTGCTTGCCCGTAAGTGGATTTGCCAGCGCTTGGGCCTTGGCTCGCAACTCCGTACCTGCAAAAGCCAATACGGTATCTCCGGCTGCGAGATGAAAGCTCCGGTCCACCTGCGCCACCACGGTCATGTTGTCGGCAAAGTAGAAGTTCTTTGCTGACGGCAGCTCATAGGGGTTCAATCTGGCTGAACGCAGTGGATCGGCCTTGAGCCGCAGGATGCCTGAAACAGAAGGATAAGTGAAGGCGGTATCCGAGCTCGCTGTACGGTACAGCATGTACCCTTTTCCCGGTTCCAGGTAATTCAGGCTACCGACCCAGCCCAACCTGTTGTCGTACATGGCAAAACCGGTTTGCGATTTGATCTGGTCTCCGTTAGTGGCATGATATCCGGCTAAGGCTTCATCTACCGTCATGTTAGCCAAAGGAATATAGCTGATGTAGTTCCATTGTTTCCCCTGGAGCGGAATGGGGGTATGTTTAATATCCAGCGGGGTACCTTCGATGCTCAGGACCTGGGAGATGCCTGTTTTTAATTTATATAAGGACAGGTTGTCCAGTTCAGCGTCTTCCGGCAGGGTACCCAGCCAGCCTTCGGTAACGGAATATCCGTCAAATCCTTTTAAGGGATTTTTTATCATATCACCGGGTTGCCAGCTGCCATTAGCCAACATGGCGTCTGCATCTCCAATCTTATTGTTATAGAGATTAAAAGACAACCAGTTCCAACCTTTTTGTAAGGGAATGTTTTCTATCATCAATTCTCTTCCGTCAAAAATCACAGGGGTTCTGGGACTGCCAGCCACGGTGTCGTTTTTAAATGCTATTGAAGCAGAGGGTATTCCAGTATATATCTTACCATTGCCCGCGTTCCATATCCGGAAGCTCAGGTTGTCTGCCTGTAGCGAATCACTGTAAATGGTTAAAAACACATACCAGAAATCATTCTTTTTAATATAGGTGTTGTAGGCCACCCCTACGCATTTTCCACCCATAAATGCAGCCAGCATATCTTCAGGATTATCCGAGAAGATATGATTTATCCGCAGCTTACCATAAACGGTCATACTGTACGGGTAATCGGCGGGGTTGACTTTCCAATCCGGGGCATTGCCGGTTACTTTCAGGTTGAGCGCCAGCCCCTGGGTCTCCTGCAGATCATTGGTCATTTCTATTATGTTGTCATACGAACCCACATTCAGGCCCTGATTTATTGTGAAAGTGATCTTTTGTTTCCCTTCCGGAGGAACCGTTCCACTCACTACATCTGCCGTTAACCAGGGCGGAAGGTTGCCGATCCGGAATTTTTCTTCACTTCCCCCGCTATTGATAATGTAAGACTCGAACTGCATGGGTTTGTTCACGGCCTTAGCGAGATTGAGGGCGTCATCACTCCAACCCAGTGGATTTTGGTCAATGTAAGCCGTCCAGGTAATAGGAGACGCAATTTTGTTACCGTGTTGATCGAAAAGACGGCCAACCCGGAGCGTTACAATGGTTTTATCAATCAAACTGGGTTTTTCTTTCAGCTTGATAATAAGCGCATCATTATTGACTACATAGTCGATGTTTAAATTTGAAACAGGTCCCCGGTCTTTGATGGGAGCCATTTGATTTGTTACTTCTGCATTAACAGCAATCGCATAGGGCGTTGGTCCTGCAGAGTCAAGTACCATATCACGTAGCGTAGAATCCAGGAATTTATTGTTCATATGTGTCTCATACCTTTCAAAAGGATAATAGGCAAGGAGTCCCATTTCATTGCCTTCGAGACGAATATTGTTATTATTGCTCAGATAAGATTGTGCCATATAGGTATTCCATAGCCGATAGTCGTCTATTTCTCCTTTAAAATACGCATCATAATGGGGGGTAACCGCATTATCCTGGTCAAAATATGCCCTTACCCCCAAATAGGTATCCGCAGAAACGATACCTCCTACATTCATCGCATCAAAATATTTTTGGAGTGCTCCGTCCACATACAACTGGGCCACGCCGGTAGACCGATTGACTGTTATGGCTACATGATGCCATTGATTATCGAGATAGCTACTGTCTGTCCTTACTGTAAATCCGTTATTTTTGAAGGTCAGCCGTCCATTTTCAAATCCCAGCCATACCAAATCCGCAACACCATCCGGATCCGTGCCATCGCCCTTTCCATTGGAAACCAAGGTGGCCCTCTTTTGTCCAGGTGCTCCTTTGAACCATAAGCCAAGGGTATAATTCATCTCCCGGGTAACCGGGATGGCCCCTGTTTTCATTTTCACATATCCATCTCCATTAAACCTCATGGCTTTCCCAGGCGGCGTATCCCAATTTCCTGTAAGACTGGCATTATTGCCGTGTGCTTTATCAAAGATTATGTGACCTTTTCCTTTGGTCATAGGATAATAAGCCAATAAACCATTTTCAGATCCGGATAGCCTTTGAACGCTATTTTCCTGAAGGGCAATGGAAGAGAGGACTTTGGTCCAGACTTGGACATCATGCATTTTACCTGCAAAATAATTTCCCTTTTTAGCCATGCTATACCCAAGCGAAAAGGGACCCTTACCCTGATAAAAACCAACAGGTACCGGATGGATAACTTCCTTATAGTTGTAAAACGCAGAAACAGTGCTGTCCGCTTGATGATAAACCATAGCCACATGCGCCCATGAGCCTGGTTCTATATCCAAAGGTTTATCACTTTGGATAGTCCTTTTGCCGACAATTACCTCCAGATGGTTGTCAGCGGTTAGCCCTAATTCCATGGATTCATTGGCGTTACCCTGGCTGAAGAGTGTCTCTTTCCCATTCCCGTCAGAAAGAATCCACATAGCCACTGTTATGTCTTTGCCGGTAAGATTTTTATCAAATTCAGAAACTACTTTGTCATTTTGTCCATCAAACCTTACGGATACCGAATGGTCGTTAGGCGCACCATTGCGTATGCCCGTAGCCACCACATCAGATTCCTTTAACAGGCCGGCGGCAATAGGCTCATTAAAATTAAGCCGAATATCATCCTCGGGGTCTAATATCCCATCTGCAGGTTGGGCGCTTCCAAACTGCCTGGGGAGGTAAGTGTCTTTTATACCGCTGACGACATTTGATGCGGTTGATACCGTTTGGCCTGCCCCCAGGTCACAAACGCTTAATGCCCTGATATCATAAGGCTGGTCAGGAAAACTCATCTCATCCATTTCCAAGTCATAGTGGATGGCCTGAGCACCGCTTACCAGAATTTTATCTCCTTGGGCAGCATCATATTTAGCTGGGTCTGTATAAAAATCCACAACCGGCCTCCAACGGCTGCTAGCTGAAGGCTTATATTCCAATGTGATATGATCGAACAGGCTGTTAGAAACGTCAAAGTTGTTTAAAGTTACAGGAAGGTAATGGTTCCCTTTGGCATTATGGGGTGCCTCAGCGTTTAAAATCCATTTATCGATCGGCTCTGCAACATGAATATCAGAACAAGAAGGAACAAAATGCGCTGATATTAATACGGTATCAGCGATTAAGTCTTGATAACCGGTCACGTCATACTGACAGGCAGAGTGCAGGATAATAGGAATGTTATTATAATCCAAAGCATTGGGTCCCTTCCTGAGTGTAAGCACTTTGGTAACCGTTTTTCCATAGGGCACGGCAAAAGTACGACCGCCTGCCAGAGAACTGCCGTCCACGGCAATATAAGCACCCTTTACACTATCGGTATTCGCATAAGACAGTACAAAGTTAACGGGTAACTCGGCCTCGGAATTATTTCTGAGAAGGAGTTTAAAGGATGCGCTGCGCGTGGAGGGGACATTAGTGGCTACGGGATCATCTACCTCTATTTCCGGCACTTCTATTCGCGACGTTGGCTGCCCGATCTGCTGCGAAGGCTTGAGGTATTTGGTCATCATTTTTCCTTCATAAGGACATCCGGTAACCCCTCCTTTGGTAACAAAAACAAAACCACCATCTGTTCCGCGAGTCACGTCTACACTGATGTATTCATCGGAGCCATCAGCAGCCAATGTAAAACCATGGGTGGCGGTTGAGTCAGTCGTTTGTCCGAAATCACCCGACTGGGTAGTCCCGGTGAATGCTTTCATGGTCCATTTAACCCCTTCTCCAAAAATAGTCCCCTTATCTTCGGCATTAAGTGTTCCCAGTATTTTTATGCTAAAGGCATTACTCGTATCCTTCTTAATCGAATATTGTTCAGCATAGTGTATAGGTGATCCCGCATGGAAAGAATAGTTTTTGATCAAACCTGCTTTGGATATTGAAGCAAAGACTTTTTGGGCTTCATTATCCCGCAGCCAATCTTCCCAGGAAGCAATATATTCGTTTAGAAGAGCTACGGAATCTACCCGATCATCTGGGCTTGCCGAAAGGCCTTTGGGGATATAAATATGATAGCTGGGCCCGTCGGTAAAAGTACTCGTATCAGCGCCAAACACTTCATCATCATTTGATCTTCCAAAGTAGGTGCTATCATCAGGATCAAACTTCGACACATAGATATATCGTCCCGACTCATTAGCCTTATGTTGGGCCTGACTCGGAGCGGTTCCCTTAGGCCAAAAAAGATCATTTCGCATGGCGATAAGGTTGGGAATAAGGACTTTGATAATGTGTTGTTGCGGGTAAGCAAACATGGTATTAAAGGTTTGCCCTATGTTAATCCCGCTTCTTTCCACAAGCAGGAAGTCCGCGGCCCCATTTTGAGGAAACAGCAGGGAGTCGGATGGTTTTAGCTCATCGGCCTTGATAATGATCAGGTTTTTGGATTCTCCAAATGTAAGGTTGGTTGCATACCCTATAAATAAATCTGCGGGAGCACCTACAAAGGCGGGATCACTGCTGGTTTGAAAATCAGTAGTAAAGGTAGTTGTGGTCACCTTCGTCCTCGTTCCTACATAATGTGCTTCTTGTTTTATTCCGAGGCCAAGTGTTGATTTCGATTCGGCCTGTTCTGTGATGGTCCCGAAACCTTCCCCCTCAAAAGTTACTACTTCATGTTCATGGGTTTGCGTGACCTGGTCAGTTCTTCCTAAATCAACCGACCCCGAATAAGTGGTAGTCGTTGTATAGGTAAGATCCTTCCCAATTGAGGAGAAGCTCCTGTTCCCCGGGGGATCGCGTAATACCGCTATTCTTTCTCTGGGGCCGGCTGTCGTAAAGTCGGTACCAGTCTCCAATCCTCCCAGGACAAAAGCACTCATGGTCGGCTGGCCATTCCATGCCCACTCAATATGGGTTGCTCCAATCTTTATTTCTGCCGAAAAATGCTTTACACCGCCTGAAGCGAAACTTGGCGAACCTCCATAAAAGGTATAGTCTGCTAGGCCTTTTTCGTCCAACCGCATCGTATCGGCTTTTGATCCTTTCCGATCCAGTTCATTATAAATGGTAACCTCTCCGCCCTGCGTCGGCGCCTCGTCAATAACCTCTTCTCCATTGACTGTAAGAATGTCTTTATTTTTATCCACATAGAAGGGATAAGATTCATAGGACCTTATCCTGAAGGTATACTTATTATTTTGTCGAAATATGGGTTTACTCAAACGGTACTTATTTAAATCTTTTTCATCAGGATAAATCAGCGAAAGGTCGACAGTCTTGTTGTTTAGCAGCTGCACCGAGTAGGTGTCATCGCCAAAATACGAAAGCGGCCGTCCGCTATAGTCTACCTGTTGTATCGAAAATACAGGTGTCACCCTTTTAATGAATTTATAAGACGCGTTATAAAGAACGGTATCGGACAATGCCTTGCCTTCCACTAGTTGGGAGGAATCTATATATATGGAAGATTGCATTAAGAACTTATCCGTCAAATTGATAGTCACCGGATTAATTTTCCCATCTTTGTCTTTCAATATATTCCCCCAACCCGTTGCCTCGACATCGTTTATTAAAAATTTTACTGGAATTAGCTGAGCTACAAATTCACCTGTTTCAGGATCCGGATATATCGTAATATCATAGGGATTATAGTCTACTTTGGTTCTATGTATGTCAGCGGAATCTTGTCCGGAGGACAAAAAATGATCTATAAGCACAGTGGTATCGCTTGTACTTAAGAAATACGCTTTGCCAGATGGCAACGTAAGCTTTACGGATAAAGTTTTACCTAAATTATTAGTAGAAAGAGAATGCCCCAGCGGATAGGCTTCTTCCACCGCGCCGCCTGCGACTCTACCGATAAACTTCACTGTGGTGCTGTCAAATATTTCCATCTTTGTGATAGGGCGTTGGTAATTTCGGTCCTTCCCATGATTATCTGTTATCCTTCCATTATTAACGAAAACATGATTATCTTTAACGGCCCTTACTTCGTGTACCCCGACGGGCACATAAATATTAAACTTTCCTTCCGAATTTGTCTGAATGATCTCCCCCTTGCTATTCAAGGCGGTTTTGCCGTCTATTTTGAAATGTACCCCCTGTACCGGCACCGTTGTTTTGTAATAATAAACGGTTCCCGAGACATTATAAGATGATTTGTCCTTAAAGTTTATGGTATAGGTAGCGGATCCGGAAGAGAATAAACGGGTGACATTGCCAGGATCAAATTGGTGCGTTCCAAACCATGGGGCTATCGTATAAGTAGTACCATTAATTCCGGTATAAGGAATCCCTGTAATCATGTAATTGCCGCTGGTATCCGTTTTAGCCTTTAATCCCAGTTGATCGGAGGAGGGAATTACAAGACTGTGACTAACGGCTGACGAATCCATCGTACCATCATTCATGTTATACACATCATTAAAATGAGAAATGTCAAAAAACTGATCTTTAATCGTTTCATCGAAACGCCAGTACGCTGCCAATCCTGTTTCGCCCCCCGTTAACAACCGATGGTAACTATCTCTGACCGCTGCGTAGCTCAAGGCTCTGTTCCAAAGGCTCATTTCATCAATATACCCCTTAAAATGATGCCCTGCAATATTCCGTCCTATATAGACTACCCTACCGGCATTGGCAGCTTTTGAATAGTTAATCTTTTTTTGTACAACCACAGAATCATTAACCATTATGGCCAATGAATCCCTATTATGTATTCCTGTAATATGTATATAACTATCGTCATCATTTACGTAAGGTGCGGAAACCGAGTCGCTTTTGTAAGAAAAGTAAAGCCGCCCGTCCTTGTTAAACCCTAACTCATATTCGTTTTCCCGGCTAAAAATAACCTGGTTTTTGGGTTGGCCTCCAGATGAAACATCCGGCTTAATCCAAGTTGCGATTGTAAAAACAGAATCCATGAGCGGTGTATGCAATGAATCCAGCTTGAGATAACTGTCCGGGCTCCCATTTAAATAAACACTTTGTCCGAGCTGAACATTTCCGGTTTTTTCCATACGAACAACCGCTGCCTCCACAGCCTGTCCATTTGCATAGGTGACCCTTCCGTAAATAGTCCCTGTTGGAGATCGGAAGCCGACGCCATAAAGCGTATCCTCCGAAAATTCAGGTTGGTTATTACAGGTAACCATTCCCGATACACTGTACTTGTAGTATACTCCTGGAGATCCCGTCTTATCATTAAAGGTATATTCCGGAAGCGACGATCCCGGAACGGTAACGATCTGGATAAATTTGTGCGTGCCATACACCGCGCGTTTGATCACATAGTTTTCGAAGATCCCTTCCGAACTCCACCTTAGCGTAGTACGGTCGGGAAAATAGCCTTTGGAAGTAGAAAGAGATTCTATGCCTCCAATCTGTACAGCAACCACTTTCCCCGGCACCTTGGTCTTGGGAGGGGAGTCGTAGCCATTTCCCAGTTCTACCTCAATGGAATAATGATACTCATGACAGTAGGTAATGTTTTTATCTATATATTTCCCTGCTCTGGCTTCAGCTTCCCCTAAATGAATTGGTTCTGGCGTTCCTTTTACCGTAGAATCTGTTTTTATAATGGTGAAAGTAGTTTCTCCGTCAATCCATACCCCTTGGAAAGGTTCCCAGGTAATGATCGCCAGAGGGCCCGCCTTGGTATTGTTTAATTTGAGAGGATCCGCTTTTATAGTCGTATCTATTGTTACTTCTAAGTCCGCTTTTACCGATTTGCTCCAACCCCAGGTAGCTTTTGTTTTTGTACGACGGAGGCGGTAGTACACCCGGGTTCCTCCTTTCAAGTTTTTGCTGAGATCATCAACAATAGAATAATGTGTTGAATCCCCATTATAAGGAAGAAGGTCTCCTACCCGAACGACGTTTTTTTGAAAAGTACTGTCTGTGGACCTTTCCACTTCAAAGTTATCTCCGCTTACGTAAGTATATAACGGTAGTTTTACATCCCAGGAGAGCTTTACCGAATCTCTGCCATCATATTCAGCCTCTAAAGTCTCCGGCCAGACATAGGCAGGGGCGTAAGCACCCATCGTTAGCCTACCATCCACAATGCGGGGATTGCCGTCCAGGTCGGTAGCGGGTAAATGATAGTTGTATTTAGCGGTGTCTATGGCGCCGCTGCCAATAGCCCATGACCCGGTAACTAAATGATAATTTCCTCCGATAATAGGCGCATAGGATGCAGGATAAGGACTCATAAACTGGGTACCTTTATCCAGATTACCATTGCCGGGATAATTAGAAATGTCCTGAACAATACTGTGCGTTACAGTAGGATAGTTGTCTTTGGATCCAATTCCGCTTCCATTGCCATTGCCGTCATTTCCCCAAATGATGGAGTTGGTGATAATCGCTTTGCCGTTGTCATAAGAATATATGGCGGAGCCTTCATTAGCCGTATTCCCCGCCAAAGTGCAATTGGCTATCACTACAGAACCACTTACGGTAATAGCCCCTCCGACTTGGTCGCATTTATTACCCGAAAAAAGGCAATTGACAATGGATGACGAAGAAACATACAATGCACCGCCTCCAACAATCCTGTTGTCAAGAGGGTTGCCGGCCCCCCTAACCTCATTGCCTGCAAAGATACAATTGGTAATGGCAGCACTGCCTCTATTGAACACGGCCCCTCCCGCCGAATTTGGCTGCCCATAAGCATCGGTTGAATTGCTTAAAAAAGTACACCTAAAAACCACTAATGAAGAGTATTGGCCAGCCCATATTGCCCCACCAAAGCGTGCACGATTCCCTGAGAAGGAACAATGCGTGATCACCGGTGCGCCTCGTTCGTTCAGCAGGGCACCGCCCGAGTTAGCATACACGTTGTTATTAGAGAAGATGCAATGGGAGATAGTGGGAGAAGCATGGCTTATATACATTCCGGAACCGCCGTCCAATATCGTTCTGTCGTTTACATCAAAAGGACTGTATTGATTATTCTGGGAATATGGGTCGCTATCTGTGCCTCCTCCCCCGAAAGAGCCGTCACTGATTTCAAACCCATCTATTCTCGCATTTCCAACTGCCCCCGCAGCAATAACGACGTGAAAAGCACTATCGCCATTTCCCAAATCACCGGTCAGGACCGTTTTGTTTGTTTTGAACAAAGCCATGCTATCCCTTTCCGCAAGGGTAGTCTCAAACCCTGAAAATCCGCCATATATTTTTACATCCTTTAAGAGCACAAAGGCATTATATCTGCCTCCATCCTTTCTATCCTGATCCAGCGCCTGCGCCTTATAGTCTCTGGCATCATACAATGGTTTATATGTTCCTTTAGCCACCCAAATTTGCCTGACGGCGCCCGGTTTAACGTGATTGATGTTTTTGGCGTACCTGAGGGCATCCGATAATTGGGGAATGGCGTTTTCCCAGGAACCGCCTCTGCCATCGCCACCGGTAACTGCCTGGTTTACAAATAATACCCCCTGTGAATTCGGTACTGCTGGCTGTATTTCATAAGCGCCGATATCAAGCCAGCCGTTTGCCATTCTCAGGTTCCCGTCAAAGTCAGTCAACGGTAAACTATAGCCGTTAATATTTTGGGTTGCTTCATTGAAAGCAGGGGAACCGATTTCCAGGTGATAATCCCCTGAATTTGTAGGAGCTTCGGAAAAATCTTCCGAATTTATAAACAAAGGATCCATATTCAAATTGCCGCCAAGAGAGGTTCTTTTTTCCTGCAGAATATTAGAACTAAACTGAGATGCACTTCCCAAATCATCGTATACGCCGCTGCTGTTTCCCCAAATGATCGTGTTGACAATGTAGGGAGTAGATTGATAATTAGCCATTCCTCCGCCTTTACCGATCGCGAGATTGCCCGCAATGGTACAATTAATGATGTTGGGACGAGCTCCATTATCATTAACTATAGCGCCTCCATTGTCCGCCTTATTTCCAGAAAAGAGGCAATTTATAAAAGGGCCGTAGGAATTGTTATTATAGATGCCGCCCCCTTTACCGGTGGCAATGTTACCAGAAAAAGTACAAGTCAGCATATTGATCTCAGAAGAGTTGCTATTGTACATCGCGCCGCCGTTTTCTGCCTCGTTATTCTTAAAGATACAATTTGAATAAGTAGGATAGGAACCAACATGCATCACCCCTCCTCCGCTCGTGGTAGATGTGTTTTTTGAAAAAGTACAATTTTTTATAATTGAGCTGGACTGAAAAGCATAAATTCCTCCCCCGCCCTCATCCGTGGCTTTATTTTGTAAAAACGTACAATTTGTAATCTCTAGACTATTGCCTTGAGATATAAAAACACCACCCCCTGCCTGAGCCTCGTTTTCTATAAAATCACAAGAAGTAAGTCGAATCTTATTATTCGCGTAAAGACCGCCGCCTACGTAATCAGCCCTATTTTTAAAAAAAACGCAATGCGAAATAATTAGATTAGATTCGTAACAAACCATGCCTGCCCCCCAGTTATTGTCAATTACAAATCCGTCTACGTTAATTCCCGAAGCACCTGTACTGGCGTTGCCACCGGTAATTACAAAACCATTCAGTTCCGCGTTGCCTAAATCACCTCCGGCGACGACTACATGAAAGACGTTATCCGTAAAATCGTCTTTATCGCCTATATTTCCGCTTAAAACCGTCCTGTTATCCGTAAATAGTTTGCTGGTATCCCTGTCACTCAAAAACACTTCTGTCCCGGCAAAACCGCCATATATCTTTATATCCTTCAATAAAGAAAAACCATTATTTCTGCCTCCATCCTCGTCATGCTTTCCATCATCTGCACTATAGGCGGGCGTATAGGTACCTTTGGCCACCCATATTTGTTTTACCCTGTCGGGGAACTTTTCATTAAGTGCTTTAGCGATCTTTAGGGCCTCTGCAAGGCTTGGAATAGCGCTGCTCCAGGTATGTCCAACAAGGTTTCCATCGGCTGCAGAATCTACGTACAGTACGCCGTTCATATCTGGACGATGAAGGTCGATTTGTTGGCCATAAGCAGCGAAACAACCACTAATGGATACCAGTAAAAGTAAAGAAAAGATTTTCATGGCGTTACTTTATATGAATAAGCTTATATTCTAGCGCGGAAATCCGTTGACTTAGTTTTTCATTTTTCCGAAACAGCGCATAGTATTCTGAAAGATCAACATCCCCCATTCGAACAAATCGATGTGCTGCCAATTCACTTCGCAAAACTTGCAGCCGTTCGTATTGCCTGTTGAATTGTTCCTGATAAGAATTACTGGTTTTTGCCGGCAGGTATTCCATAGTAGTAGGTTTTAAATGACAGTTAATGAAGGACTAAATTAAATACTGAGGGAGGGGAAAAAGGGGAAATGTATGTAAGCGACAAGATCCTGTATGTGAGCAACAGGATTCTGTATGTGAGCTCGCAAAGCAGCTTGTCCAACACTTGATAATACTTCAGGGAAGAGGCCACTGTTCTCAAGCTGTTGTTTGCAAAAACAAAAACGGGATATTAGGAGAAAGGATCCACAAAAAACGGCCTGACGTCAATGTCAAACCGTTTGTATATGGAAAAGCAGTTTACTCCGGAATGCCGTAATACGCACAGGTGGCTTTATAGTCTTTCGGATCCGGTGGAGGGGTGGATTTCCTAAGGTTTACCCCTCCGGGAATAATGATGTAGCGTGTTTGAATTGGTACATAGTTTGTAAACGCCTGCTCATAGCTTATCAGATAAAAGTTAATGGTATTGACCTTATAGGTAAAATCATATGTGGTGCGCGTTTGCCAATCATGATCCGCAGTAATGAAGGTAGGCAAGGGAACATTAAAGGCCTCTTTATTGCTAAGTAATTTAACTGGCCTATGATATCTATCGACTTTACAATAGGCTAGAACCACTCCCTTATCCACAATATCGGTAGTAATCTCTTTATCTAAAACTCGCATTTCCAGCGAATGAAAAAAGGTGTTTCCACCGCCTGTTTGGTAAAACTGAAACCAGTCTGAATACATCACATTTGCCGTTCCGGGATCGCCTTTTTCGCCTTTAGGCCCTCGCAACATAAGACCGGTTCCCCAGCCTGAACTGGTTTTCGGGCCGAATAAAACATAATTCTCCGTATCCCAGTAATAATCGCCATTCTTACCAATGGAAGCGCCAGGTGCTGAATCGCCACTAAGAATCTGGCTGCCATCTTTTCCATCTCGTCCCGGATCCCCTTGCTCACCCTTTGGGCCTTTCGAGCCGGTTTCGCCCGTAGGTCCTTGTGCACCGGTCTGTCCTTTGTCTCCTTTTGGACCTTGTAGACTTATAGGGCTTCCCCAGCCATTGTCTGTCTTGGGGCCGTAAAGTTCACCAGTACTTTTATTTAAATAATAATCTCCGGTTTTCCCCATATCGGCAACAGGTTCACCGTTGTCGCTGTGAATAGTGGTACCATCCGCCCCCGGAACCCCTTGTTGCCCAGCCGGGCCCTGCTCGCCTTGAGGCCCTTGTTCACCCTGTGGCCCTTCCGGGCCGGTTTTACTACAACCGGTC